>NZ_CAXFSW010000010.1:0-83296 GCF_964005855.1 uncultured Henriciella sp. | reverse complement strand
ATTACCTATAGCGTCCACCAGGGACGCGCCCGGCCCTGTCACTTCAGGGCAAGACGACCAGCGCACCGCCAGCGGGAGAGCCCGCGTGGCGATAGTGGTGTTTCCACCACCTTGCACGCCTTGCCTCGGCGCCCCAATTTTCAGGCACATGGCCGGTTGCAGTCGGCATTGGAACCATCTGCAAAATTTCACAAAACAGCTAGTTGACGTTGCTCCTGAGCGCTCCTAACTGAGCGCCGTTAGCAGTCACACCAGGTGAGTGCTAATACCACGAACACATTGCCCCGCCGGGGCGAAACTCAAAGGTAAGAGAGCAAATGAAATTCCGTCCTCTGCATGACCGCGTTCTCGTGAAACGCGTTGAAGAAGAAGCCAAAACCGCTGGCGGGATCATCATTCCGGACACCGCAAAGGAAAAGCCGCAGGAAGGCGAAATCGTCGCCGTTGGCTCCGGCGCTCGCGGTGACGACAATGAGATCATTCCGCTGGAAGTCAAAGCTGGCGACCGCGTCCTGTTCGGCAAGTGGTCGGGCACGGAAGTGAAAGTCGACGGCCAGGATCTTCTGATCATGAAGGAAAGCGACATTCTCGGCATCATCGAGTAAGCGCTCCCCTTTTTCCAACACATCATTTCGAACTGAATTTCAGGAAGGAAGACAGCTATGGCTGCCAAACACGTAAAATTCGGCGCTGATGCGCGCGAGCGGATGCTCAAAGGCGTCGACACGCTTGCAAACGCTGTAAAAGTCACCCTCGGCCCGAAAGGCCGTAACGTCGTTATCGAGAAGTCCTTCGGCGCACCGCGCACCACCAAGGACGGCGTCACCGTCGCCAAGGAAATCGAGCTTGAGGACAAGTTCGAGAATATGGGCGCACAGATGCTGCGGGAAGTGGCCTCCAAGGCAAACGATGTTGCCGGTGACGGCACCACGACCGCCACGGTCCTCGCTCAATCCATCGTTCGCGAAGGCATGAAGCGCGTTGCCGCCGGCATGAACCCGATGGACCTCAAGCGCGGCATCGACAAGGCCGTTCTCGAAGTGACCAAAGACCTCGCGCATCATTCGCGCAAGGTGAAAGAGAACTCCGAGATTTCGCAGGTCGGTTCGATTTCCGCCAATGGCGACAAGGAAATTGGCGACATGATCGCGCATGCGATGGAAAAAGTCGGCAATGAAGGCGTCATCACGGTCGAGGAAGCCAAATCCCTCGAAACCGAGCTTGAAGTCGTCGAAGGCATGCAGTTCGACCGCGGCTACCTGTCCCCTTACTTCGTGACGAACCCGGACAAGATGGCTGTCGAGCTGGAAGATCCGTACATCCTCCTGCACGAGAAGAAGCTCTCCTCGCTGCAGCCGATGCTGCCGATCCTCGAGCAGGTCGTGCAAAGCCAGCGCCCGCTTCTCATCATCGGTGAAGACGTCGATGGCGAAGCCCTTGCAACACTGGTCGTGAACAAGCTGCGCGGCGGCCTCAAGGTTGCAGCCGTGAAGGCACCTGGCTTCGGCGACCGCCGCAAGGCCATGCTGCAGGACATCGCTGTCCTCACCGGCGGCCAGGTCATCTCCGAAGACCTCGGCATCAAGCTTGAGAACATCACGCTCGACATGCTCGGTACCGCCAAGAAGGTCGAGATCGACAAGGACAACACGACCATCGTCGACGGCTCCGGCTCCAAGGACGAGATCGAAGCCCGCGTTGGCCAGATCAAGAAGCAGATCGAAGACACCTCTTCGGACTATGACAAGGAGAAGCTCCAGGAGCGCCTTGCCAAGCTCGCTGGCGGTGTTGCCGTGATCAAGGTCGGCGGCGCAACCGAAGTCGAAGTGAAAGAACGCAAGGACCGCGTCGATGACGCCCTCAGCGCTACCCGCGCTGCTGTGGAAGAAGGCGTGATCCCGGGCGGCGGTGCTTCCCTGCTCCGCGCGGCCCAGCACATCGACGTGAAGGGCGAAAACGCTGACGAGCAAGCTGGCATCGACATCGTTCGCCGCGCCCTCGAAGCGCCGATCCGTCAGATCGTCAACAATGCCGGTCTCGAAGGCTCTGTCGTCGTGGCAAACATCCTCGCCAAGGATGACCGTGCCTACGGCTTCAACGCCCAGACCGAAGAGTATGGCGACATGTACAAGATGGGCATCATCGACCCGGCAAAGGTCGTCCGTTCTGCCCTTCAGAACGCCGCATCGGTCGCAGCCCTGCTGATCACCACCGAGGCTGGCATCGCCGAAGCGCCGAAGAAAGACGGCGACGGCGGCGGCATGCCCGATATGGGTGGCATGGGCGGCATGGGTGGCATGGGCGGCATGGGCTTCTAGACCCACCCCCGTCTCACCAGACGCAAAAGGAAAGCCCGGCGCCAACGCGCCGGGCTTTTTTTCTGTTCGTCTTCCCCTCTTTCCCGGCGTAAACTCTCCCTTGAAAGCCCCCTGCCCCAGGCGTAAGCATCAGCCCATGAGCAAGATTTACGACAGCGCCGCGGCCGCCCTTGATGGCGTGCTTTTCGACGGCATGACGATCGCTGCGGGCGGCTTTGGCCTCTGCGGGATTCCAGAGCTTTCCATCGCCGCCATACGCGAGGCGGGCACCAAGGACCTCACCGTCTATTCCAACAATGCAGGCGTCGATGGCTTCGGTCTCGGCCTGCTGCTGGAAAGCAAGCAGGTGAAGAAGATGGGCTCGTCCTATGTCGGCGAGAACAAGGAATTCATGCGCCAGTATCTCGGCGGTGAGCTGGAGCTGGAATTCAACCCGCAGGGCACGCTGGCTGAACGCATGCGCGCGGGCGGCGCCGGGATTGCCGGCTTCTACACCAAGACCGGCTATGGCACCCAGATCGGCGAGGGCAAGGAAGTGAAAGTCTTCCACGGCGAGCACTATATCCTCGAAGAAGGCATCTTCGCGGACCTCGCCATCGTGAAGGCCTGGAAGGCGGACACGACTGGCAATGCCATCTTCCGCAAGACCGCCCGCAACTTCAACGAGCCGGCCGCCATGTGCGGCAAGATCTGCGTCATGGAAGTTGAAGAGATCGTCCAGCCGGGCGAACTTGACCCCAACCATATCCACCTGCCGGGCGTGTTCGTGCACCGGCTGGTACAGGGCCAGCACGAAAAGCGCATCGAACAGCGCACGACCCGCAAGAAGGAGACCGCCTGATGCCCTGGACACGTGACGATATGGCCAAGCGCGCCGCGCAGGAGCTTGAAGACGGGATGTATGTCAATCTCGGCATCGGCATTCCGACGCTGGTTGCGAACTATATCCCCGACGGCGTCTCGGTCACGCTGCAGTCTGAAAACGGCATGCTGGGCATGGGCCCCTTTCCCTATGAGGGCGAGGAAGACCCCGACCTCATCAATGCCGGCAAGCAGACCATCACTGAGCTGCCACATACCGCTTTCTTCGACAGCTCCATGAGCTTTGCGATGATCCGCGGCGGCAAGATCAACATGGCGATCCTCGGCGCGATGGAAGTCGCCGAGAATGGCGATCTCGCCAACTGGATGATCCCCGGAAAGCTGGTCAAAGGCATGGGCGGGGCGATGGACCTCGTCGCCGGCGTGGAGCGCATCGTCGTGATCACGGACCATACATCGAAGTCCGGTGAGCCGAAGCTGATCAAGGAATGCACCCTGCCGCTGACCGGCAAGGGCGTCGTCAAACGCATCATCACCGATCTTGGCGTGTTCGACGTGGTCGAGGGCGGTCTTGAGATCGTCGAACTCGCCCCCGGCGTCGAGCGGGATGAAGTCTATGAGAAAACAGCGGCGAAGGTGGTAAATTGAGCGAACTTCCCCCCTGCCCGCAATGCCAGTCCACCTTCACCTATGAAGACGGCGCGCTTCTGGTCTGCCCGGAATGCGGGCACGAATGGCCTTCTGATCCCTCCCTCGACCCCGACCACAAGGTCTGGCGCGACGCGAACGGTGTCGAACTCCAGGATGGCGATACGGTGACCGTCATAAAGGACCTAAAGGTGAAGGGCTCATCGTCGGTGGTGAAGGTCGGCACGAAGGTGAAGAATATCCGCCTTGTCGAAGGCGATCACGACATCGACTGCAAGATCGACGGGATCGGCCAGATGGGTCTCAAGACCGAGTTCGTCAAAAAGGCCTGAGCGCGGTTCGTCTATGCGGGCAACACCCCCCTGAGGCCTTCAGCCTTTGGAGCCAGGCTTCCAGTTGCCCGGCAGCGGCTGGGTGTCGGCTTCGCATTGCTCCACCGCAGAGGCTGACGGAAGCAGAATTGCCGGCATCGGCCTCACCTGCCAGCTCTCGATGGCCTCCTCGCTCAGCCAGTCGATGTTCATGCTCTTGAGCCGGTCCGGCGTGAGATAAGGTTCACCCGGCGCCAGTTCGGAAAGAACGCGCGGATCGACAAAGGTCGCACCCTCATCGAAGCTGATCGCCTCGATCGTGTTGTTCCAGTGCTTCCCCGCGCAGAGCTGACGGAAGAGCGTGATCGCGATGCGGCGCTCGACATAACAGAAGGACACCGAATTCTCCCCGACGAGAATTTCCGGCTCATCCGGCGTTCCGGGTAGAATGACCTTGTCATGCGTCGCAAGGTCCGGACCAGCCGGCTGGTCGCCCTCATCATAGACGTAAAAGGTCCCTGCCTCGCCAAAGGTTACGGTGTCGCCGCCAAGGCCGGGAAAGATGGTGAGAGGCCGGTCGACAAGGCCGCAATCGGGCAGCCCTGCCCGCTCGCGCGGACGCGCCTCATCTGACGATAAATTGCGCAGGCGCGCCTGAACCTCTGGCGCGGGCGGCCTGACGTCGATCTCCGGCAGACGCATCTGCATATGGTCGTCTTGCGGCGGAATCAGGGGGCCATAGCCAGCCATCGTGGCTGTTGCGCAGCCCACGGCCAACAGGCCGAGCGCCATAGCGAGTCTGGTTGCAGTGTTTCCGGACATGGATACGCTCCCCTTCGGCCTTGAGCTGTCGATAGAGGGCGCGCCCTACCGTACCCTTAAGTTGAAAGCGGAATTCTTTCCGCTTCGAAGAAGACAGCAAGACTGCTAGCGACAATTGCAGTGTATCTCGAGATCGAATTGGCGGTCATGTTTGCCTCCCTCTTGGCGCAGCAATCGGCTGGGCGGGCCGCCTTGAGGCAAACAGCCTAGTCACGCCCCTCCAGCACCGCAAACAGGCGGCGTTCGTCCTTGCGCAGGCGCACGGGGCCGGCTTCTTTTTCTGGCACCTCACCATGGCGCGCCATCTCGACAAGGCGGGGGTGGATGTAGGAATTGCGGGCAATGGTCGGGGTGTTTCCGAGCCGTTCGGCGGCCGCTTCGGAAATGTCCTTGATGCTGCTTGCGCCTTTACACAGCGCCTCGACAGCCGCAACGGATCCGGCCCAGGTGCGAAAATCCTTCGCCGTAAATCCCCCGTCCCCTGCCTCCCGGATAAAACGGTTCACGCGGCTTGAGCCGACATGACCATCCGGCGTGTCGAAGAGCGACTGGCCGGGAAGGCACTGGAGTTCACCAACGGCATGCGCGAGACTTTCATCACAGATCGAGACTTCCTGATCCTTGCCGCCCTTTCCCTTGAATCTGAGGCGGATCGTATCTTCGTCGGTCTGGCGGACATGGCGCTTGTAGAGCGTCGCGGCGCCGAACGTGCCATTGCGTGCATGGCGCTCCGAGCCGACACGGATCGCGCCTTTGTCGAGAAGACGGACAATGGCCGCGGTCGCGAGATCGACATGGTTTTCGGGATCCTCCAGGACGGTTTTTACCCGCTTGCGGATACGCGGCAGGGCCCGGCCAAAGGCCAGCATGTCCGAGAATTTCACCTCTTCGCAATGGGCCCGCCAGGCCTCGTGATAGCGGTATTGCGTGCGGCCCGCCTCATCCCTGCCAGTGGCCTGCAAATGACCTTTTGGCAGCGTGCAGATCCAGACATCCGCCCAGGCAGGCGGCAGGACCAGGGCTTCAGCCCGCGCCCTGTCGTCACCTTTGAGGACATCTCCCTCTTCATTGAGATAGGTGAAGCCGCGCCCATGCGGGCGGCGCGTCCAGCCGGGCTCGGAAGAGCAGACATAGACAAGCCCGGCATCTGCCGGATCGAGGTCTTCGCGGACGAGTGAAAAAGCCATGAAGCATGAACCTCTGGGCCAGCCTGGCGGTTCCTGCGCGATGTGGCGCAGCGTCATGCCTTGCACGCCGGCAGGAGACACCAGACAGTGGCGCCAGCAGATTTGAGGAGTGAAGTGATGGCAAAAGGGTCAATGCCGGTTCTGGTCGGTGTCGGACAATCGATGAGCGAGTGGGACGGAACGCAAGGTCCCGACGGCGCGCCCTCGCCTCTCAGCCTGGCCGTGACCGCATCCAGGGCGGCAATCGAAGACGCCGGCATAGACGCCTCGGCCATCGACACGCTGACCTTTGTGCGCATCTTTGAGGATTCGGTGCGCGGGGCCAAACACCCGCACGGACACAATACCAACCTGCCCGGCACGCTCGCCCGCGATATCGGCGCCAAGCCAGCTCGCCTCATCTATTCCGATGTCGGCGGCCAGAGCCCGCAGGCCCTTGCTGGTGAGATGGCCAATCGCATTCATGCCGGAGAGCTTGATGTCGCCCTGATCGCCGGATCGGAAGCCAACCGGGCCTCAAAGGGGGCGCTCAAGAACAAGGTCGAGATCAACTGGGCCGACAGCGATGATGCCGATTACGAAGATCGCGGCCTTGGCGGCGAAATGCTTTCACGCGCAGAAATCAAGCATGGCCTCGTCGCGCCGGCTTTCTTCTATGCCCTGTTCGAGAACGCCATTGCCGCGCGCGAAGGGCGCACGCGCTCAGAGCAGCGCGAGGCCATGGCGAAACTCTTCCATCCCTTTTCCAAGGTCGCGTCCGACAATGAGTATTCGCAGTTTCCGAAAGAACGGTCTGAGGAATTTCTCGCGACGCCATCGCCCAAGAATTATGAATTCGCAGACCCCTTCCTGAAATGGCATATCGCCCAGGATGCTGTGAACCAGGGCGCCGCTGTCCTCATCATGTCGGAAGACAAGGCCGATGAGCTTGGCGTGGCAAAGGACAAGCGCGTCTATCTGCATGGCGCCGGCGAGGCGAGCGACGACCTTCTCTCACTGCGGCCCAAGCTCGATGGCTCCTGGGCAATGGAACAGGCCATCTCCCGCGCGTTGGATCAGGCAGGCCGCACCTCGGGCGGCATTGCCTATTTCGATCTCTATTCCTGCTTTCCCTGTGCTGTGTTCTCTTCCACAGCGGCGATGGGGATCGACCCGTTCACCGATGAACGGCCTCTGACGCTGACGGGCGGGCTGCCCTTCTTTGGTGGCCCGGGCAACAATTACTCCATGCATGGGCTGGCAGAGATGGCGCACAAGCTGCGCGAGGAAGCTGGCGCTTTCGGCCTCGTCCTCGCCAATGGCGGCTGGATGACCAAGGAAGCGGTCGGCGTCTGGTCGACCACCCGGCCGGACACCTTCAAGACCGTCGAGCCCGCCGCCAAACCAACAGAGCAGGTGGAGCTTGATCCAGAACCCAGCGGCGGGACGGTCGAGACCTATACGGTCGTCCATGGCCGCGAAGGCCCGCAGCACGGCGTCATCCTTGGGCGCACGGATGAAGGCAAGCGCTTCATAGCCATCGCAGATCCGGTCGCCCTTGACCACCTGCGTGAGGAGGAAAGTCCCGTCGGCGCGCGGGTTACGACCCGCACCAAGGACGAGATCACACATTTCAGCTTTGCCTGACCTCTTCATGCGGTATGTCTGGCTTATGAAACAGACACGTCTCTTCGCCAGCCTTGCCGCGGCCCTCACAGGCGCAGCCCTTCTTTCGGGCTGCGCCACCCAGCCTGACCCCTGCACACCTGAATGGGTGGAGTGGAAGAGCGACCAGATTTTCGACCAGTTCGCCTCCTCCAATATCGACACGATCCGCGCCCTTCAGCGTGTTTCCGGCGATATTGATAATCCGGGGCCCCTGCTCGCGATCCAGCTTGCCACGCTTGCGGATGATTTCACCGATCTTGCCCAGGACTTCGACAGGATCGTCCTGCCCGAGCTCAATGATGCGATCGATCAGTGTGCCGGTTCGCAGGAGTTCATGCCCGCCTTTTCCAGCTTCCTGCGCGATGAGGGCGTGGGTGAGGATGTCATCGTCTGGATCGAGGCGCTCGGCTATGTCGCCATGGAGCAGCGCCGCAGATGAGCGAGACGGCCTCGAACCCGCTCCTTTACGGTTTCGAATTTGATGCAGATGGACATGCAAAACGTCTGACCTGGGAAGACGTGAAATCCGGTCCTGCGGAACGTCCCGGCGTCTATCGCTGGCTTCATCTCGACCGGCTCTCGCCGGAGGTGCGCGACTGGCTGACAGAGACCAGCGGCATTGATGAGGTGATCGACGAGTCGCTGCTGCAGGAGGACACAAGGCCACGCTGCCTGCGCCACGGGCCCGGTCTGCTGATTAACCTCCGGGGCGTGAACCTCAATGAAGGCTCGGAGCCAGAAGACATGATCGCCATCCGCATGTGGATGACGAGCGGCGTCGTCGTCTCCCTGCGGGCCTTTCATATAAAAGCGGCCCAGGATCTGCGCGAAGAGATCATGGCCGGCGAGGTTCCGCGCTCGACCGGCGAGATTATCACCTTCATCGCCGCGCGGCTGACAGACCGGATCGAACCTGTCGTTGCTGAGCTCGATGCACAGGCCGACGATTTCGAGGATGAATTGCTGGCGCCGGGCGCAAGCCTGCCCAAGACAGCGCTCGCAAATTTCAGGCGCAAGGTCCTCGCCCTTCGCCGCTACATCATCCCTCAGCGCGAGGCCCTGGCCCATCTTGCCCGCGAGGGCGAAGGTCTCCTCTCGCAGGGGGACATCCTCTATCTGCGGGAAATCGCCGACCGCGTCACCCGGATTGGCGAAGAGCTCGATTCCATCCGCGAACGTTCACTCGTCCTGCAGGAACAGGTGATCGAAGAGCGCAGCGAGCGGATGAACCAGCGCCTTTTCGTGCTGGCCATCATCTCCGCGGTCTTCCTGCCGCTAGGCTTTGTGACAGGCCTGTTTGGCGTCAATCTTGGCGGCATGCCGGGCGCGGGCGACCCGCTGGCCTTCACCTTCCTGTGCACGGCCATGCTGGTGGTGACGGGTGGTCTTCTATTTCTCTTCCGAAAGATGCGCTGGCTCTGACTCCCCGGGCGGAGGGGACGTGGCTCAGCGCTTTTCGAAAATGACGCTCAGATTATTGGCCGGCATGTCGATAACCGCTGCCAGCGTCAGCCCCGACTTCTCTGTGAGGGGGATAATCTCGTGATCGAGGTCACGAACACCCCAGCTTTCATCGCGCCGCTTCAGATCCTCACTGAACCGGGCATTAGAGGGCGCGATGACGCCCGCGCGCGCGAAAGGCCCATACAGCATCAACCGGCCACCAGAGGCGAGCAGCCGCCCTGCTCCGGAGATGAGCCCCTCGGCGGCCTCGAAGGGCGCGATATGGACCATATTGGCGCAGAAGATCGCGTCGCAAGCGCCGGGTCTTTCAGCCTCCCCCCAGCCGGCTTTGGAAGCATCGACACGAAGGGGCCCCGAGAGACGCCCCTCGCGCTTTGTATGCGCAACCCAGGCCGCCTGACTGGCGAGACTGAGCTCATCCAGGTCTGAATAAGTCCAGCGAAGCGATTGAAAACGCTTGGTAAAATCGACGCCATGCTCCCCGGTGCCGGACGCAATTTCGAGGATATGCCCCTCTACCGGCATATGATCGGCAAGGACGTCGCCAATAACCTCGCGGTTGCGGGCGGCCGACGGCGAATACCGCCGGCCATCCTCACCCGTGTTCCGGTTCTCGAGCGCAACGGACTTTCCGCCCGAGCCGATATCGTCCTGATCATTCCCGGCGATAGCGCTACCTCCGCTGGACTGGCTGCTGTGTGCTAGTTTCTTGGCGAAAACTGCTCACGCAGGACCGGTTTCAGGATCTTGCCATTGGCGTTGCGCGGCAAAGGTTCGTCTTGGAATATGATCTCAACCGGAACCTTGAAGGCCGCAAGCTGGCTGGCGACATGCGCGCGAAGCTCATCCTGGGTGACGGCCTTGCCGGGTTTGAGCTGTACGACTGCGCCGACTTCCTCACCCAGCACCTTATGCGGAATGCCGACAACGGACGCATCCATCACCGCCGGATGGTCATAAAGCGCGTTCTCCACCTCGATGCAGTAGATGTTCTCACCGCCCCGGATCAGCATGTCCTTCGCGCGGTCAACGAGGTAGAGAAAGCCTTCCTCATCGAGCCGGGCAAGGTCACCCGTAACGACCCAGCCATCCTTGAAGGTCTCAGCGGTCGCATCCGGACGATTCCAGTAGCCCTTGCAGTTTGCCGGGCTCTTGCACCAGAGTTCGCCCACCTCGCCGGCTGGCAGGGTCTCGCCTTCCGGATTGACCACTTTCAGTTCGACCGCCTTGGGGGGCGCCCCGGCGCTTTGCGGGCGGTTCACATAGTCTTCGCCGATATTGAGCGTTGCCGTCGCGCAGGTTTCCGTCATGCCCCAACCATTGCCGGGCATGGCTTCCGGAAACCGCTTCTTGATCGTCGACACAAGCTCTGGCGCAGAGGGCGCACCGCCATATGAAACGGCCTGGATCGAGGAGAGATCGTACTTGTCACGGTCAGGGTGCTCCAGCACCTGCCAGGCAATTGCGGGCACGCCGCCGATCGCCGTGATCTTTTCTTCCTCAATGATCGGCAGGGCCTTGCCCGCATCCCATTTATACATGCTGACAATCTTGTCGCCGCGCAGCATGGTCGGGATCAGGACGGAGAATGAGCCTGTCGCGTGGAAATACGGGATGGCGAGCAAGGCCGCGCGCTGCTCATTGGGATCCGGTTCTGGCGGCTGTTCTCCACGGCGCAGGAACATACGCGCCTGACAGGTCATCGAGTTCAGAATGTTGGAGATAATCGCCCGGTGCGTGGCGAGCGCGCCCTTTGGCCGGCCAGTCGTGCCGGACGTGTACATGATCGTGGCTTCATCGTCCGGGCCGACGTCCACATCCGGCAGGCCCTTATTCTCCAGCCCAGCCCAGTCGCCAGGCTCACCGATGAAACTCTCGAAATTATGGATGCGCGGATTATTGCGCTCTTCCTCGGTTTCCCGGGCAATGACCACCGCTTCCAGCTCGGTGATTTCAGGCATGTGGTCGCGGATGCGCTCGTATATCTGGGGATCGACAACGGCCACCTTGGCGCCGCTATTCTTCAGACCGTATTCCAGCTCCTCGCCCGTCCACCAAGAGTTCATCGGCGTCGCGATCGCGCCAATGGAAAGCGCGGCAAAAAATGCGACAGGCCATTGCGGATAGTTGCGCATGATAATGGCAACACGGTCGCCCTTCTCGACGCCGAACTCATCCTTCAGCACATGGGCAAAATTGCAGACGGCCCGCCAGTGAGCCGAAAAGGTGACACGCTCATCCTCGAAAACCAGAAAGGTGCGCTCGCCGTGCATCTGTGACGCCTCAATCAGGAAGCGGAGCGTCGGCGGAGCCTCTGGATAGTAGCGCATTTTCACGCCATTGATTTCACCTTCGGCGACGGCGAGCGGGGTTCCCGGCTCGGCAAGCTTTTCATTCGCCTGCGCAATGGAAAGTACGGGCCATTCAGGCGCGCCATCTGCGGACATCACGATTCTCCCTGGTCGTTCTCATAGGTCATGCGCACTCAATCATGAGCGGCCCGGTCAGGAAAGAGGCGCGAGCCGGTCAAATGTCGCATTTCGACCTAGTTCATCCGGTTGCAGAACTGGACCGTGCGTTCAGTGCCATCCGGCTCAACCAGGGCGTATGAGCGCCCGCCCGGATTGGAGCCATCGCAAAGGTGGCCAATCTGATACATATCCAGCAGATAAGCGTTGTCCGGTTGAAGGGCGTTGGCGGTCATGATGTCGCCTGCCTCAAGATGGCGCCCAAGCTTGAAGAGGATTTCGAAGCGTTCCTCTGGCCTCACCTCACCGGAAAGCCGGCGCACCAGCTGTGCCTGGCTTTGCTCGGCCTTTTCCAGCAGTGAAGCCGCCTCACCAGAGACGTCCGACGCGGGATATTTCGCCAGAATCTCCTGCGTGTCTTCAATCGCGCCTTCGATGTCGTTGCCCTCTTCGTAGCGGAGGGTCGCGCGCGCATAGAGCGTGGCTGCCATCTCCTCGGCCGTGAGGTCCGGTTCGGCGAGGAGCTGTGACAAGCGATTTATGGCTGCTTGCTCATTGCCGGCTTGCTCAAGCGTGGTGGCGGTGTTTATCGCCCGCTCATAGTCGCTGAGCTCAGCGGCTGCAGCGGCCGCGTTCTCGGGTGGGGAGCTGGTCGTTGCACACGCGCCGAGAAGCGCCAGAGCGGCGAGACAGGGAAGTAATTTGCGCATGTAAAACACTCCTGGAGGCTGCGGCTTGCTCAATTGTCAGCACAAGCTAGCAGACCCCCATCAGGAATGTCGCGCAAATTAAGAGGTCGCGCCCGTTTCGCACCATTTCAGCTCGGAGAGATGCGCCGTATTCTCCCCATATTCCCAGCGCTGGCCTTCCCCGGATGGCGCCCGGCAGAGATAGCCCGCCGCCTCCAGAAGGCCCGCATCGTAAGGATCGGGAGCGAGGCCGGAATTGCGGAAACGCTCAGCGGCGGCTGAGACCTCCCCAATGGCGACCTTGTCGTCAAACCATTCGGGCAAGGTCTGGAGTCCCGCAAGCCGGCTGCGAGCGGCATTCAGCTTGGCCTGCGCCACGCCGATCCGTTGTTCAATATCGGAACTTGCGAGGCCGTTTTCAGGTATGGCAGCCGCCTGCTGAAAGTCATCTATGGCAGCGGGAAGCTCAATGGACTGCTCGGTGCGAATCACGCCGCGCTCATACAGAACCTTTGCGCGCTGGACAGGCGTCAGAGTCTGCGTTTCGGCCATCTTGGCAAAGGCGTTGATAGATGCATAAGGGTGCCAGGACGATCTGGCGTCGGTCACGGCTGTCTCGAAAGCCGCAGGCTCCATCGGCACGAGCTTTGGCGACGTTTCACAGGCCCCAAGCAGGACTGCCGTAAGAGCAGCAAGCGCTATAAGTCTCATTCGTTTCCTCATGAAAGGCAGGTTTGCGACAAGCCCAGGGTGATGACCCGGCGCCTCGACATACCGATTGACAGAAAAGTTAGGCGAACTTGTGTCCAACTCACGCTCTGGCGAGGCGGTCAATCTCCTGCATGTCCCCGCGCCCAAGCGCCTCAATGGCCCTTGCCGCAATACTGCGGGCATCCAGACCGGCCGCGGCGTACATGAGTTCCGGCTTGTCCTGATCCTGGAAAATGTCCGGCAGATGAAGTGTGCGTACCTTCAGGCCGCCATCCAGCGCGCCGGAGTCGGCCAGATGATGCAGGACAAACGCACCGAACCCGCCGCGCGCGCCCTCCTCGACGGTCAGCAGGACTTCGTGCTCCCGCGCCAGCCGGTTGATGAGGTCTTCATCCAGCGGCTTGGCAAAGCGGGCATCGGCGACCGTACAGGAAAGACCCTGCGCCGCCAGCATTTCGGCAGCCTTCAGTGATTCCTGAAGGCGCGCGCCGAGCGACAGGATCGCAATGGTCGAGCCTTCACGCATGACACGGCCCTTGCCGATTTCCAGCGCCGTCGGCGTTGCCGGAAGATCGAGACCGATACCTGCGCCGCGCGGATAGCGGAACGCGCTTGGCCTGTCGTCGATCTCGACCGCCGTGCGTACCATGTGGACGAGTTCGGCCTCATCGGCCGCAGCCATGCAAACAAAGCCGGGAAGCGCACCGAGATAGCCGATGTCGAAACTGCCCGCATGTGTGGGGCCGTCAGCGCCAACGAGGCCGGCCCGGTCGATGGCGAACCGCACCGGCAATCTCTGGATGGCCACATCGTGAACGACCTGATCGTAACCGCGCTGCAGGAAGGTGGAGTAGATGGCCGCAAAGGGCCGCATGCCGTCGGCCGCGAGGCCGGCAGCAAACGTCACGGCATGCTGTTCTGCGATGCCGACATCGAACATGCGTTCAGGAAATTCCTGTTCGAAAAGATCCATGCCCGTGCCGCCAGGCATGGCCGCAGTGATGCCGACGATACGGTCGTCCTTGCGCGCCTCTTCGATCAGCGCCTTTGCAAACACCTTGGTGTAGGCGGGCGGCCCGGATTTCGATTTCTGCTGCTCGCCCGTGACGACATCGAACTTTGCAACGCCGTGATACTTGTCGGCCGAATTTTCGGCCGGCTCATAGCCTTTGCCCTTCTGCGTCACGACATGGAGGAGCACGGGGCCCGTCTGCATCGCCTTGCAGTTTTCCAGAACGGGGACGAGCACGTCGAGATCGTGTCCGTCGATGGGCCCGACATAGTAGAAGCCAAGCTCCTCGAACATGGTCCCGCCCATCGCGAAGCCGCGCAGATACTCTTCTGCCTTGCGGGCCTGCGCCTCAAGGCCAATCGGCTTGGCAATGGATTTGGCGAATTTGCGAAGGCCGCGATAGGAGCGCGAGGAGACGAGCTTGGAGAGATAATGGCTCATGGCGCCCACCGGCGGCGCGATGGACATGTCATTATCGTTCAGGATGACCAGCATGTTGCTGAGGTCTGAGCCTGCATTGTTCATCGCCTCATAGGCCATGCCAGCGGACATGGCCCCATCACCGATCACGCAGACAACCTTGTTGTCCTTTTCCATGAGGTCACGCGCCTTGGCAAAACCGAGACCTGCGGAGATCGAGGTCGAGGCGTGCGCCGCACCAAAGGGATCATATTCGCTTTCGTCGCGCTTGGTGAAGCCGGAGAGGCCCCCGCCCTGGCGAAGGGAACGGATACGGTCCCGGCGCCCTGTGAGGATCTTGTGGGGATAGCACTGGTGACCGACATCGAAGATCAGCTTGTCGTCAGGTGTGTCGAAAACCGAATGGATGGCAAGCGTCAGCTCGACAACGCCAAGCCCCGCGCCAAGGTGGCCCCCTGTCACCGAAACGGCATCGATCACTTCGGACCGCAACTCATCGGCCAGCTGCTTCAGCTCCTCGCGGGAGCGGGACTTCAGATCAGCGGGCGAATTGATCGCATCGAGAAGGCGTGTCTTGGCTGGCAGGCTCATGCGGCCGGTCCTTTCTACGGACTTTTGTTCCAATTCGTGGTTTTGTTCTAGCGTGTCCGGTCCAGAACATAATCAACCGATTGCAGCAGGATATTGGCGCGATCACGGAAAAAATCGAGATGCTGCCTCGCTTGGGCTGCAAGCAGTTGTACCCGTTCGCGCGCGCCTTCAACGCCAAGAATCGTGACGAAATTCGCCTTTCCGGCATCTGCATCGCTGCGCAGTGTCTTGCCGACAACGGTCTGATCGCCGGTCGCATCGAGGAGATCATCCGCGATCTGGTAGGCCAGACCGAGATCCTGCGCGAAGCCGGCAAGCGCGTGGCGGGCATTGACGCTCGCGCCGCCGATAATGGCGCCCGCCTCCACCGAATAGGAAATGAGTGCCCCGGTCTTCAGCCGCTGCATGCGGGTTATGGTATTGAGGTCGCGGGGGCTGGCTTCCTGCAACATGTCGATCATCTGGCCGCCGACCATGCCATTGGCCCCTGAGGCATCGGCCAGCCTTTCGATCAGGCGCAGACGCACAGCCGGGTCGGAATGTGTATCTTCACTGGCAAGTATCTTGAAGGCGAGCGTCAGAAGCGCATCGCCGGCCAGCACAGCGGTCGCTTCATCGAACGCCTTGTGTACCGTGGGCTGTCCCCGGCGCAGATCGTCGTCATCCATGCAGGGCAGATCGTCATGGACAAGCGAATAGGTGTGGACGCATTCAAGGGCAGCGGCGGTACGCAACAGCGCTTTTTCATCGCCCTCGAACAGGGCGCCGGTCTCAATGACATAGAAGGGCCGCATGCGCTTGCCGTTGGCGAGCGCAGCATGGCGCATCGCGCGCATAAGGTCGGCCTCCGGTCCCTGCGCTGGCGGGATGAGCTGGTCCAGCGCCACCGTTACCTTGTCAGCGATTTCGGTCAGGCGCGTCTCAAACTCCATAAACCGGCTCCTTATTCGAAGCTTGCGCTCTCGGTGGCGGGTTTGCCGTCCGGGCCCTGCACGATCTGTTCGATCCTGAGCTCCGCCGCCTTCAGCCGGGCTTCGCAATGGGCTTTCAGCTTTGCGCCGCGTTCATAGATTGCGATCGACTTTTCCAGCTCGACTTCGCCGCCTTCAAGCTTGCGGACAATGTCCTCAAGCTCTCTCAGCGCCTGTTCGAAGCTCATCTTGTCAATATCCTGCGCCGTCTGATCGGCCATCAGATCTGCTCCACATAAATCGGTGAGACGCCGCACCCTAAGCAGCTCGCAGCTGCATCACAATGGGCGGACTTCAAGATTTACCGCGATATTCGTAGATGCGGTAACTCCAGTACTTGTCGCCGCCATCGCGTACACAGACCCAGCCGATCCGTGCCATGGCAGGGCGCAACATACGGTTAAACCAGCCATGGGCGGCCAGATAGACCTTACCTTCGGCGGCGGCCTCGTGAAGCTGACGCGCAGCCTCATTGGCCCGCTCGCGCGCCTGACGGTTACTCTCCCCGTCCAGGCTGTGCCCATACAGCCAGGCCGTACGGGCAATGACGTTCCAGGTCTTCGGCAGGTATTTCCGGTTGCGAAACCGTGGTGGCGGCAGAGGCGCCTCAACGAAGACGGGACAGGTTTCCGGCTCCTTGCCCGTCGCAAGGCGGGCGGTCTCGACGGCCCGCGGCGCGGGAGAGCTGAGGATGACATCCGCATCGGCGACAGCTGCACGCAGATTGTCCGGCACCAGCTGATCTTCCGCCAGACTGCCCGCCTCATACTGGTCCCACCAGTCGCGATATTGCTTCCAGTCAAGACGCGGCCCCGCGGTCCGGTCGAGCGCGGGCCGGCCGTGACGCGAGACGATGATTGGCCCGCGCGCCGGTTTTTTCTTTTCGCGCCTGGCGGCCTGCATGGTGTCCTGCCCCTCGAAAATAGCGATGCGCGCGAGGCTTTCACGACTCGCGGCCCAATCTCAACCGATGTTGCGCTTAGCTGGACGCGTCGCTATCGGCAAGCTCAAGGGCTGCAGCCGCCCGCCCGAATGCCTTGCCGATCCCGACCAGACGGCCGGCCGGACGAATCTCGCTGATACAGACCTGATCGAGCCGCCGGCGGGCTGACTTCATCACCTCTGAAAGCCGACTGTCGAGGTGAAGCTCGCCCGAACGCCAGGCTTGGCCGAAAAGCCGTTCGGGACGGATTGCGATTGTTTTGGCGCGCACAACACCGGACCCTGTCGGCAACTGGAAATTGGAGTAATGCCGCTTGTAGTGATCGAGCCCCGGGCCCGCATCATATATCTTGGGCCCTGTCTGCGCCGCCATCGCCTGCAGCATGTTCTGAACGACAAAGTTGCCCGGCGAATACTGGGCGGCACCAGCTTCATAGGCGGTCAGCCACCCATGCACGATCTTGTCCGACTGGATGACCAGCTCGCTGGCAGCATGATTGCCGTCGAGATGGAGACTGACCAGGCGCAGACGGAAGCGGTCGGACCGGAAATGCCGCATCCGGTCGATCAGCCGCTGGGCCCAGTCGCTGGCCAGTACATCGTGGCGCCCGGTGCGGCGAAACTGCTCGCGTTTGAGAAAGATCAGCCGGTTGAACGTGTCATCGCTCTTGTCGTCGATCCGGAATTCGACATCGGTGAAATCGCGTTCCATGTTGCGTTCCAGCCGGCGCATTTTCTTGAAGTGCTTCGGCCAGCGCTCATTCTGGTTGGCAAGGAAAGCGTCCCAGCCATCGCGAAGATCGCTCATATTTGCGCCGGCCATGGTCAGGCGGCTCGAACTCTCCGTGTCCTGCGGCAGCCAGCCAAAGGTCGACATGCCGACAAATCCGAGTCCCTTCAGAAACGCGTGCGCCGTGAGGGCGGTATCGCCCGACAGGACCGGCCCGTGCCAGTCGGAAAAAGGCCCGCCAATCGGACGAGCCCATGCGCCTGGACGGCGATGAAGCGGCCAGACGCCCACCAGCGCATCGCCCTGAAAGGCGAGCCCGATCCGCGCATCCGGACGAACGTCCGCAACCAGTTGCGCATAATGCGGATCGAAGAAGGGATCGTCATAGAGGCTGCGCGCATCGCGCAGGGCGTGAAACCCGCTCCAGAGCTCAGCGCTCATCTCGTCGGCGCGAAGAAGGCGGAAATTCATCTGTCCCATCACGGCCCTATTAGCCGGACAGGATTAGGAATTTGCAAAGAGCGCGTCAAAATTCGCGCCTATGGTTAAAGGGCTAAAGCCCTCTCCAGAGGCGTCTTTTCATGCATGGGTCGGCATTTGCGCTCTTGCAAGAATAGGTCGACAGAAGCACGGTATCTGCGCGGCCGATCAGGTTTTCGGCAGGCACGAAACCGACCGATGCCTTCTCAGGCGACACGCCGGGCGGGAGTTCACAGCCTGCCTCATCAATGATGCCATCGTCACCGACGGGACAATGACCCGTGATCGAACGGCCGTCTTCTGAATTGTCGCGATTGTCGCCCATAAAGAGATAATAGCCTTCGGGCACGACAAAGAGAGGCGTGTTGTCGAGGCTGCGGATCTGGCTCGGTCCCTGCTGCCATTGGTGGGTCAGCCAGGATTTGTCGCCAATGGTCTCACGGTATTCGCGCGCGGTCTCAGTGCCGCGGAAATCGTGCGGGGTATAGGTGATGCGGCGGACGAATTCGCGCTCAATCGGCTCGCCATTGAGATAAATCTGCTCGTTAAGCATCTGGACCCTGTCGCCCGGCAGCCCGATGATCCGCTTGATCATGACCCTGTCGGTGTGGGGATGCATGAAGACAGCCACGTCACCACGTTCGGGCTTGCTGCCGAACACCCGGCCCTCGCCCTCCGGAACGAGGCGCCATGCGCCCCAGGGCAGGCTGTAGCGGCTATAGCCATAGGCGAATTTATTGACGGCGACGCGGTCCCCGACCTGGAGATTCGGCACCATGCTTTCGGAAGGGATGACCCGCTGCTCATAAATGAGAAACGAGAACATATAGAAAGCCGGTATGAAGATCAGCAGTGTGACGGCCCATTCCTTGAGCTCGTGCAACACCTTTTCCTTCAGGGTCCGGTTCTCCCCGGCCTCTGTGTCAGTCATGTCCGATGAAGTGCTCATGACAGGCTGATCTTGATCCCTTGCAGCGAGCACCTTGCCCGGCTGTTAAACCTCTGGCCGGTCTCGCAGCGGAGCAAGACGGCCAGCGAAGGCTTTGGGGGTCCGGGCCTCTCCGGTCAAGTAGATCATCGCGCCCTTCTGCGTTTCGCAGGTCCCTGTGACACTCGTGCAGCGGCGCGATTCAGGCTGCGCGGTACCAGTCGATCCCCTCTTCATCGCGTTCGACGACCGCTTCACCTTGCGCAATCAGATAGTTGAGATGCGCCAGCGCCTCACCCGTGGCGAGGGATAGCGAATCGTCGCCGATCTTGCGCCCGAAGATAGCCGGGAAGGTATCCACCACACGGCGCGGCGCCTCCGACAGGCGCTGACGCAGGCGCCGCAGGCCGACATCGTGGCCGCGAACCAGGTGATCCAGCCGCTTGTGCGCGCCCCGGAAGGGCGTGTTGTGAGCTGGCAGGACGAGCACGTCTTCGGCGACCGTCGCCTTCAGCTTCGAACAACTCTCCAGCCAGTCCTTGAGCGGGTTCGCCTTCGGCTCTGTCGGATGCACGGAGACGTTGGAAGAAATGCGCGGCAGGAGCTGATCGCCTGAAATCATCACATTCTGCTCCTCGCAGTAGAGGCAGGCATGTTCGGGCGAATGGCCGCTGCCGGTCACCACGGTCCAGTCATGGCCGCCAAGCTGGATGACCTCTGCGTCCTCAAGCCGGCGATAGGCGTCGGGCATCTGGCTCACGCCCTGACCGAACCGGCCAAACCGCTTACGGTAATTCTCGATCTGGTCCTCGCTCCAGCCGGCCGCCTTGTAGAAGTCGATCCCGGCTTGCGGCGCCTCTCTTCCTGTGTCGGCGACCAGCATGCGGCAGGAAATGTATTCCAGCTGGCTCATCCAGAGCTGCGCACCGGGGAACTTACGGGTCAGCCAGCCCGCATTGCCGACATGGTCGGGGTGCATATGGGTGACGATCACCCGCCAGACAGGCCGCCCGCCAAGCTTGTCCTCGAAGATGGTGCGCCAGGCCTCTTTGGTTTCCGGCAGGGGCATGCCGGTATCGACAATCGTCCACCCCTTCTCACCGTCATCAATGAGCCAGAGATTGATCCATTCGAGGGCGAAAGGCAGGCGCATGCGCAGCCAGTGCAGGCCAGGAATGATCTGTGTCGTCTCACCCGGCTGGGGGGTCTTGTCGTCAAAGGGGTATTCGAGGCCGGGCCGCGCCGGTGTTTTGGTCTGAAAGCCATCCATAGGGCCAAGAATGCCATGCGCTTGCCGTTTCACCAATCCATGACGGCGGGGAACGCCAGCGCAAAAACAGTTCGCTGCACCTAACAGGCGATGACATTGACGGCGAGGCCGCCGGTGCTGGTTTCCTTGTATTTGTTCGACATGTCATTGCCTGTCTGGCGCATCGTCTCGATCACCTGATCGAGGCTCACCTTGTGCTGGCCTGTACCCTGAAGCGCGAGCCGGGCCGCATTGGCCGCCTTCACCGCCCCGAAGGCGTTGCGCTCGATACAGGGAATCTGCACAAGCCCGCCAACCGGGTCACAGGTCAGGCCCAGATTGTGCTCCATACCGATTTCTGCCGCGACACAGACTGTCTCGGCATCGGCGCCCCAGACAGCCGCAAGGCCGCCTGCTGCCATCGAACAGGCCACGCCGACTTCGCCCTGGCAACCCATCTCCGCGCCAGAGATGGAAGCGCGCTGCTTGTAGAGAAGGCCGATACCGCCCGCAGTCAGTAGAAAGCGGCGCGCCTTGGAAAGGTCCAGCCGGTCATCGTCGCAACAATAATGGCGCATGACCGATGGCAGGATGCCAGCCGCTCCATTGGTCGGTGAGGTCACCACCCGCCCCCCGGCAGCATTCTCTTCATTGACGGCCATGGCATAGACATTCAGCCAGTCAAACAGCTGCTCGCGCTCATTCGACCCTGGATTATCGACGAGCCTGCGATAGAGATCCGGTGCACGGCGCTTCACATCCAGCCCACCCGGCAGCGTCCCGTCCGCGGCGAGGCCGGACGCAATGCAATCCATCATCGTATTCGCAATTTTATCGAGCCTTTTCTGTGTCTTGTCGCGGGATCTTCGTGCGTCCTCGTTGTGAAGCACGAGTTCATCGACGCGCCAGCCATGCTGCTTGCAGAGGCCGATCATTTCTTCAGCCGACTTGAAAGGATGAGGCGCCCCGCGGGCGCTGGCGACCATGTCCCCGCTCGCGGGCTTTTCCAGCTGTTTGCGCGAGGCGATGAAACCGCCGCCCGTCGAATAGTACTCGCGGCTGTAAGGCTCTGTCCCCTCCGCGCCATGGAGGGTCAGCACCATGCCATTAGGGTGCAGTTTCGGCACGATATCGGTCGCGAACTGGATATCCTTCAGCGGATTGAACGCAATCTCAGGGCCGCCATCGAGCTGGATGGACTTTGTCTGAACGATTTCGCGAAAGCGCCGTTCGGCCTCGACGGGATCGGCGGTTTCGGGCTGCATGCCCTCAAGACCGAGCATCACGGCCTTGTCGGTGCCATGCCCCACGCCTGTGAGCGCGAGAGAGCCTTGAAGCGACACTTCGATACGGGTCGCCGTTTCGAGCCGGTCAGCCCGGTCCGCCTCCTGCAGGAAACGGCGCGCGATACGCATCGGCCCCACCGTGTGAGAGCTTGAAGGCCCAAGGCCGATACGAAAAAGATCGAGAACTGACAGCATGAAGTTGAAGCCCGGCGCACGAGAAAGGAATTTCCTTTCCGGGCTATATGGTGCTTGCCATTGCGGCAAGTCCGACGCACCTTCGGGCGGCAATCTGGCCCGTTAGAGGCCGACAGGGGAGAAACAGCCATGACCATGATGACCCGGCGCCGCCTTCTTGCAGGGGGCACGTCGCTCGCAGCCTTTTTGCCCTTTGCCAGCGCGTGTGCGCCTTCTGCCGTGATGAACGCGGGCACAAGGTCTGGCGACATGGATGGTGTGGCCATGGCTGCCAGGATCGCACGCGGCGAGACCACCTCACTCGAACTGACGGAAGCGGCCATTGCCCGCGCCGAGGCGGTGAACCCGCAGATCAATGCACTCGCCACGAAGACCTATGACCTGGCGAGAACCCGCGCGGCCGCCTCGCCTGAGGGCATTTTTGGCGGGGTCCCGACCGCGATCAAGGACCTCATAGACTGGAAGGGTGCGCCGACCATGTATGGCAGCCGGACTTTCCGCGGCAACATGGCCGAGGAGGATTCGGTTGTAGGGGCTCGCTGGCGCGAGATGGGGGTCGTCTCTATCGGCAAGTCCACCACGCCGGAAATCGGTCTCATTTCGTCCACTGAACCCCTCGTCACGGGGCCGACACGCAACCCCTGGGATCCGTCGCGCATACCGGGCGGGTCCTCCGGCGGGGCTGCGGCTCTCACTGCGGCACGAATCGTACCGTTTGCCCATGCAAGCGACGGGGGTGGCTCTATCCGTATTCCGGCAAGCTGTTGCGGTCTGTTTGGTCTGAAGCCGTCGCGCGGTGCGCTGGTCGATGCGCCCAGTAACGCACCAGTCGAACTCGGCGTGAATCATGCTGTGACCCTAACGGTCCGCGACAGCGCCGCCCTTTTCGCCGGGGCGGAGGCGGGCACGGAGCTTCCACGTATCGGTCGAATCACGGGCCCGGCGTCCCGCCGGCTGAAAATCGCATTTGCGCCAGAACCTCCGAACGGCGCCGAGCTGGACCCGCAGGTGCGCCGTGCGATTGAACAGACAGCGTCTCTCTGCAGTGACCTTGGTCATGAGGTGGTCGACTGGAAGCTGCCGATAGATGGCCGCAAATTCCAGGACCAGTTCATCTTGTACTGGGCAGCCGGCGCCTACCAGTTCCTGCAGGACGTTGCCGCCCATACCGGCAAGCCACCATCGGAAGAGCTGGTGGAGCCCTGGACACTGGGCCTCGCCAACTATTTCGGCGAACGCCAGAGCGAGTTTTCCGAAACGGTCGCAAATCTACAGGCCTTTCCGGCGATTTATGACGCCTGGTTCGAGGACTTCGATATTCTGCTGACGCCAACCGTCTCTGCCCCGCCGCCAAAAATCGGTACGCAGGCCCCAGACGGCGACTTCGAGGCGACGATGAAATCAGTGACCGATTTCGTCGCCTACACACCTTATATGAATGTCGCAGGGTCGGCTTCGATGAATGTTCCGCTCTTCTGGTCTGAAGACGGGCTACCTATTGGATCCATGTTCTCAGGCCGGCGCGGCGATGATGGCCGTCTTCTGGCGCTTGCCTATGAGCTGGAGGAAGCGCGCCCATGGATTTCACGTCGCCCCCGGCTCATCTCGACTTGACGGGGGCACCGGAAGCTGAAACGCGTGGCCAATGTCCCTGCAGGAAAACCGCCCCATATTTCTGACCGGCTCCGGGAGCTGCGCCGAAATCGTCATTAACGCGCCCGCACGACGCAACGCCCTCAGTATGTCGATGTGGTCGGCCTTGCCTGTCCTGGTGCGCACCGTGGATGCGGACACAGCAGCAAAAGTGCTTGTCATTCATGGCGGGTCCGCTGGCCATTTTGCGGCCGGCGTGGACATCTCCGAGTTTGAGACGATCTATGCGGACGAAAAGGCCACCCGCGAGACAACGGCCACTATCTCTACTGCCGTTGATGCCATCGCAAACTGCAGCAAACCGGTCGTTGCGGCGATTGAGGGCAGCTGTTTTGGCGCGGGTATCGCCCTGGCTCTGGCCGCTGATGTCCGCATCGCATCGAAGACGGCCCAGTTCGGCCTGCCGCCGGCAAAGCTTGGTATCGTCTATCCACCAGCAGACCTGAAACGTCTGGTCGACGCCATCGGCCCCGCAGCCGCCAAACGGATGCTGTTCTCTGCACGCCGGTTTTCCGGGCCTCAGGCCCTGGAAATGGGGCTGGTTGAGGAACTCGCCGCGCAAGGCGAGGCCCTTGATGCGGCAAAGACCTTTGCAGAAGAAGTCGCGGGTAATTCGGCCTGGTCTGTCCGGACACTGAAGTCGATGATCGCCGCGATTGACGAGGGCGCCTCTGAGGCGGCTCTCATGCAACATATGGTGGACGGCGCTGCGGGCGCTGACTTCCGTGAAGGCTACCGTGCCTTTCTGGAAAAGCGAAAGCCGCAGTTTCCTTCCGGCTGAAGCTCAGGCGCCGCCCGATTTTTCAACCTGTGGACAAGACCAAGCCCTGCTGCGCTGCACAAGAGAGCATCTCTGCCTAACCCCGGGTGATGCAAAGAAACCTCACCAATGAACTATTTTTCCATGGCAGTGGATTTGCCCATTGAGCAATTGCCTCGGCTTCCCTTAAGCGATGCTGCGATGCGATCCGCAACGGGTATTGTGGGTCCTGTCGATGAACACCGTTCAAAAAAGAAAAATATACCCAATGGGAGAACAATCGTAATGCAATGCAGCAAATTCCTCCTCGCCACCGTCGCGTCTGCGGCCATGTTCGCGCAGCTGCCTGCGCTTGCCCAGGACGCTGAGGAAGGTGATCGCGAGTCCGCCGTTGACCGGGTCCTTCAGAAGGTGACCGTGTCGGCGACCAAGAAAAAGAACGTCGAAAACGTCCAGGACGTTCCTGTTTCTGTCACCGCCTTCAATGAAGACACGCTCGACGCGCTCAACGTGACGACGCTGGAGAGCCTGTCCTACACGACGCCGAACGTTTCGCTGGACGATGTCGGCACCGCACGCGGCACCGCGAACTTCGCGATCCGCGGCCTCGGCGTGAACTCCTCCATCCCCTCCATCGATCCGGCCGTGGGCGTCTTCATCGACGGCGTGTATCTCGGCGTGAACAATGGCGTCGTTGTCGACCTGTTCGACCTCGACAGCGTGGAAGTGCTGCGCGGCCCGCAAGGCCTGCTTTTCGGCCGCAACACCACGGGCGGTGCGCTGGTCGTCAATACCGGAAATCCGACAGACGAATTCAGCTACAAGGCCCAGGCAACCTTTGACGGGCCGATCGACGATGATCGCGGCGGCCTCAACACCACCGTCCAGGGCACGGTTTCCGGTCCGCTGATCGACGGCGTGCTGAACGGCAAGATCGGCGCCTACTACAACACCGATGCCGGCTATTTCAAAAACCTCTATAATGACGACAATCACGGCGAAGCGCAGGTTGCGATCTATCGCGGTGCTCTTGAGTGGTTTGCGACCGAGCGTCTCTCCTTCCTTGCCAAGGCCGAATATACCGACAGCCGCGTCGATGGCCCTTCCGGCCAGAACCGCTCCTACTATGAGCGCGACACGTTCGACTTCTCGATCAACAGCCCAGGCACCGGCGAAGCTGAAACCATCTTCGGCTCGCTGCGCGCCGACTATGATGTCGATTTCGGCAACGGCCAGATCACCAACATCCTCGGCTATCGTAGCTATGATTCCGCCAGCAATGGCACGGATATCGACGCCACGCCTTTCACGCTCTTCCACTCCAATGCGGAGTTTGAGCAGGAGCAGATTTCCAACGAGCTGCGTTATGCCGGCACGTTCGGCAAGACCGACCTCACAACGGGCCTCTACTACTTCAACCAGACGCTCGACTACACTGAGAACCGCAATCTTCCGTCAACACGCCCCGCCCCCCTGCCTGCCAGCATTCCGTGGGAGTTCTATGGCGGCGGGTCGCAGGACCACACGGTGTATGGCGCCTTTGCCAATGTTGACTACTCGATCACGCCCGACCTGATCGCCACACTCGGCCTTCGTTATTCGAAGGAAGAAAAAGACGCGGATATCACCTATATCCGGCCGCGTCTGGAATGCTCTGTGGTCGATGGCACATGCCCGACCGAAGGGTTCAACCAGCTTCTCGCTGCGCTTGGCTCACAGGAGCCGAACGGCTTCTCCGATGGCGACGAGTGGTCGAACTGGACGCCCAAGGTTGGCCTCCAATACTACTGGGCAGACAACTTCCAGACCTATGGTTACTATACCAAGGGCTTCCGTTCGGGCGGCTACAACTTCCGCATCACGGATGTTGCCGTCTTCCTCAACCAGATCCTGCCGGCGACCGGCGGCGATTTTGGCTTTGACGAAGAAGAGGTCGACGCTTTCGAGCTGGGCTTCAAGTCGAGCAGCGAAGACGGCCGTATCCAGCTGAATGGTGCAGCCTTCCTGACCAAGATCTCCGACATGCAGCGTGAGGTGAACACCGCAGGTCCGTCTGGTGTCGTCCAGAACATCCTCAACACCGCCGATGCGACCATCAAGGGTGTCGAGATCGAAGGCCGCGTGGCATTCACCGACAACTTCCTGGTGAACTTCAATGCCGGCATCATCGACGCTGAATACGACGATGTCCGCTTCGACATCTCGGGCGACACAGTGGTGGACGAGCGCGATGAGCGTCTCGACCTGCCGCGTGTTCCGCCGATCACCTACGGTGTCGGTGCGATCTATGACATCAATCTTGGTGACATGGGCGCGCTCATCAGCCGCGCAAACTATCAGTATCGCGACCGGATCGCGTATACGGACAGCAATTTCGGCTGGATCCAGGATGCTCACCAGCTGTCGGCGAACATCACCTGGGAAACCCCGTATGATGGCTTCGACGTGTCTCTGTTCGGCAATAACCTGCTGGACAATGTTCAGGCCGGTAACGATACCCAGCTGCCTTTCCCGGGCCCGCTCTCGGACGGTATGCAGCGTCCTTACCAGACCTATCCGGGTGGCGGCACCTTCTCGCCGCTCAAGAAGGGCCGCGTCGTGGGTGTGGAATTCACGCTCCGCCGCTAGGCTGACATAGCTAGATGAACCGAAAGGGCGGCAGAGCGATCTGCCGCCCTTTTTCGTCTGCTGTACGAATATGACTTGGCTTTCGCAGGGGCAGCGATGCTTTCCACAGCGCAAAGCAAAACGCCATAAGGGAGCCAAAGTCCATGAAAGTTGCCAGCCTCAAGAAGCCGGGCGGTCTTCAGAATATCCAGATTGAAACCCGCGATGACCCCAAGCCCAAGGCCGGCGAAGTCCTGGTCCGGGTCAAGGCCAGCTCGCTCAACTATCATGACTTTGTCGTCGCACAGGGCGGGATCCCGGCACCGGATGGGCGTATCCTCATGTCGGATGGCGCGGGCGAAGTCGTCGAGGTCGGCGAGGGCGTCAGCCGTTTCAAGAAGGGGGACAAGGTCCTCTCCACCTTCTTCCCCGGCTGGCGGGATGGCCCGCCCGAGCTGGACAAGATGCTGGCCGTGCCGGGTGACCGGATCGACGGCTTCTCGGCCGAGCTCGTTGCGGCGTCGGCTGAAGGCCTGACCCGGATGCCGGAAGGGTGGAGCTTTGCAGAGGCCGCCACCCTGCCCTGCGCCGCGCTGACCGCCTGGCGTGGTCTTATGGTGGAGAACGCCATTCAGCCCGGCGACTGGGTGCTCACGCAGGGCACGGGCGGTGTTTCCATCTTCGCCCTTCAGTTTGCAAAAGCTGCTGGCGCCCGCGTCATCTCCACCTCATCCTCGGACGAGAAACTGGAGAAGCTGAAAGAGCTGGGCGCAGATCACGTCATCAATTATAAGGAGACGCCGGAATGGGGCGCCAAGGCCAAGGAACTGACGGGCGGGCGCGGTGTCGATGAGGTGATCGAGATTGGCGGACCGGGCACCATGGCGCAATCTATCGCTGCCTGCCGGATTGGTGGTCACATCTCTCTCATCGGCGTGCTGACCGGCATTTCGGGTGAGGTGCCGACCGCCGCCCTTTTCAGCTCAAACATCACCGTGTCGGGCATCACTGTGGGGGCGCGTCAGCATCAGGAAGACATGATCGCCGCCATTGAAGCAAGCGGCATCAAACCGGTGATCAGCGATCACTTCCCGCTAGAAAAACTCGCCGACGCGTTCGCCCATCAGGCGAGCCAGAAACATTTCGGCAAAATCGTCGTCGACATCTAGCTCTGGGGTAAATCGCAGTCTGGACAGACAGGCCGGCACGCCCGGCCTGTCTTGTTTTAGGTTGAGGTATCGAATTTTTCTATAGCGCATGCCGTGCGTTTTGATTTGTTCGATGGAGCTTGATCCGGTATGTTCGAGGTTCAGATCAAAGTACAGCTAAGCAGGAAGGAAACGACCATGGCTGACGACGCCAAATGCCCCGTAATTCATGAGGATCGCCACTGGCTCTTCAAGGGCCCGCGCAACAAGGACTGGTGGCCGAAACTTCTCAACCTCGACATCCTTCACCAGAATCACCCTGCCGGTGATCCCATGGGCGAGGACTTCGACTATGCCGAAGCCTTCAAGAAACTCGACCTCAAACAGGTCAAGAAGGATATCGCCGCGACGCTGAAGGACTCCAAGGACTGGTGGCCGGCCGACTATGGCCACTACGGCCCCTTCATGATCCGCATGGCCTGGCACTCTGCCGGTACCTACCGTGTCGGTGACGGCCGCGGCGGCTCTGGCACAGGCCAGCAGCGCTTTGCCCCGCTCAACTCGTGGCCCGACAATGGCAACCTCGACAAGGCCCGCCGCATCCTCTGGCCGATCAAGCAGAAATACGGGGCGAGCCTTTCCTGGGCAGACCTCATGATCCTGGCCGGCAATGTCGCGCTTGAGGATATGGGCTTCAAGACGTTCGGTTTCGCAGGCGGCCGCAAGGACGTCTTCGAGCCGGAAAAGGATGTCTACTGGGGCACCGAGGAAGAGTGGCTCGCCACCTCCGACAAACCCAATAGCCGTTACAGCGAAGGCCGCGCGCTGGAGAACCCGCTCGCCGCTGTGCAGATGGGCCTCATCTATGTGAACCCGGAAGGCCCTGACGGTGAGCCGGACCCGGCCAAGGCGGCTGGTGACATCCGTGAAACCTTTGCCCGCATGGCGATGAATGACGAAGAAACCGTCGCGTTGATCGCTGGCGGCCACACCTTCGGCAAATGCCACGGTGCTGGCGACGCCTCCCTGGTCGGTGCAGAGCCGGAAGGCTCCGACATCGCCGCGCAGGGCTTTGGCTGGGCCAGCGAACACGAAAGCGGCGTGGGTGGTCATGCCATCACATCCGGACTGGAAGGCGCCTGGACGCCGACCCCGACAGAGTGGAGCATGAACTATTTCCGCATGCTGTTTGAGTACGACTATGAGCTCACCAAGAGCCCGGCTGGCGCCTATCAGTGGGAGCCAAAGAACCCGAAAGAGTCCGACCTCGCGCCCGACGCACATGAGCAGGGCAAGAAGGTCTCGACCATCATGCTGACGACCGACCTCTCCCTTAAGGTCGATCCGGAGTATGAAAAGATCTCCCGCCGGTTCTATGAGAATCCAAAAGCGTTCGAGGATGCTTTCGCGAAGGCGTGGTTCAAGCTGACCCACCGCGATATGGGGCCAAAGTCCCGCTATCTCGGTGAAGAAGCCCCGCAGGAAGACCAGCTCTGGCAGGATCCAATCCCGCCGGTCGACCATGACCTTGTGGATGCCTCCGACATCAAGGCGCTGAAAGAGAAACTCCTCTCTTCCGGCCTCTCGGTTTCGGAACTCGTCTCAACAGCCTGGGCATCGGCGGCCTCCTTCCGTGGCTCCGATATGCGCGGCGGGGCTAATGGCGCCCGTGTGCGTCTTGAGCCGGCGAAGAACTGGGCAGCCAATAATCCTCAGCAGCTTGCCAAGGTTCTTTCCAAGCTGGAAGAGATCAAGAAAGGCTTCGACTCCGGCAGCAAGAAGGTGTCGATGGCCGACCTCATCGTCCTCGGCGGCTGCGCTGCTGTCGAGAAGGCAGCCAGGGATGCTGGCCACGATATCGAGGTGCCATTCACCCCGGGCCGTACCGACGCCACCCAGGAAATGACGGACGTCGACTCCTACGCCTTCCTTGAGCCCAAGGCAGATGGTTTCCGCAATTTCGTGAAGGCCGAATATACGGTCCCGGCTGAGGAACTTCTCGTGGACCGTGCTCAGCTCCTGCGTCTCAGCGCGCCGGAAATGACTGTCCTGGTCGGCGGCATGCGTGTCCTCGGCACGAATTCCGACGGCAAGCCGCATGGTGTCTTCACCAAGCGTGTCGGCCAGCTGACGAATGACTTCTTCGTCAACCTGCTGGATATGGGCACGGCCTGGAAAGCGTCCGAAGAGAACGAGCATCTCTATGAAGGTCATGACCGCGCCAGCGGCGACCTGAAGTGGACGGCGAGCCGCGCCGACCTCGTCTTCGGCTCGAACTCCCAGCTTCGGGCGATTTCCGAAGTCTATGCCGAAAACGGCCATGAAGCGAAGTTCGTGAAGGACTTTGTGAAGGCCTGGAACAAGGTGATGATGCTCGACCGGTTCGACATCAACTAGGTCGCACGCCGATCTGCAACTTAAGAGCGCCCCGGCTTGGCCCGGGGCGCTTTGACGTTGGGGCAACATATTAAATCGGTCCCGATTCCTCGCATTCAAACCTCCTGCACACTAAGTCTTCCCGAGAACGGCAGCGCGGAGGGAATATGGCGCTTCGGATATCACTGAAAATCAATGGCAAGATGCACGAGCTGGCGCTCGAAGATGCTCGCCCGACCCTGCTTGATGTGCTGCGCGAGCGCATCGGGCTGACAGGCACCAAGAAGGGGTGCGACCGCGGTCAGTGCGGCGCCTGCACCGTGCTGGTCGATGGCCGGCGCGTGAATAGCTGTCTGTCTCTGGCCGTCAGCCTTGAAGGTGCCGACATCACGACGGTCGAGGGCCTGGCCGACGGCGAAACACTCCACCCCGTCCAGGCCGCGTTCATTGAAAATGACGGCTTCCAGTGCGGCTATTGCACGCCCGGCCAGATCATGAGCGCCGTCGGCTTCATTTCCGAACGGGACGGGCATGCGACAGCCGAGGAGATCCGTGAAGGCATGAGTGGCAATCTCTGCCGTTGCGGCGCCTATGCCGGCATACAGGACGCCGTCATGGACGCGCAGTTGCGTATGTCGAACGAGGGCAAGTCATGAAGACCTTCGATTATCAGCGCGCCGAAAGCGTGGAGACAGCCGTAAAGGCGGCAAGCGAGCCGGGTAGCGTCTTTTATGCCGGTGGTACGAACCTTCTCGACCTCATGAAAGCCGGGGTGCGCCAGCCGGACCGGCTGATCGATATCACGCGTATTGAGGGCCTCGACCGCATTGAGACCGGCAAGGATGGGTCGCTGCGGATCGGAGCTATGGTCCGCAATTCGGATATGGCCCGCCACCCCACCCTCCTCGCTGAATACCCCGCCGTGGCCGAGGCGTTGCTCGCCGGCGCTTCGGCGCAGCTTCGCAATGCGGCAACGGTGGGCGGCAATCTCATGCAGCAAACGCGCTGCAGCTATTTCTATGACCGTCATAGCGCCTGCAATCTGCGGGAGATGGGCCAGGGCTGCGATGCCTTGGACGGAGAGAATGGCAAACACGCCGTACTCGGCTGGACCAAAACCTGTATCGCCGTGCACCCTTCCGATTTCTGCGTGCCTCTGGCCGCTCTTGGCGCGGAGGTTGAAGTCACCGGCCCGGACGGGCACCGGAGGCTCACGATTGATGACCTCTACACCCTGCCCGGCGAGGGACAGGCCCCAGGCACCGCACTGAGAGATGGCGATCTCATCACCGCCCTCATCCTGCCATCTGGCGGGAAGCGGTTTGCCGCCCGCGCCCGCTACATGAAGCTTCGCGACCGGACCTCCTATGCCTTTGCCATCGTCTCGGCGGCGGCCATGCTGCAGATCGGCGATGGCCGCATCAAGGATGCGCGCCTCGCGCTTGGCGGTGTCGCTGCAAAGCCCTGGCGCGCCACGAAAGCCGAAGCCGTATTGAACGGCGCGGAAGCCAGCGAGGCTTCCTATCGCAAGGCAGCCGATGCCGCTCTCGCAGACGCCGCCCCCTCCGGCGATAATGCGCACAAGATCGAGCTGGCCAAACGTATCCTGATCCGTGCCCTGAAATCCGCCGCGGCCGGCACGCCGCCGAAGATGCCGGCCCTGCCCGGCTCCGTCTTCGCGGCTGGAAAGGAGGCCCGATAATGACCGACAAACCGATGGTTGCCGCCCACCATGTCCGGCTCGGCTCCAATGCGGGTCAGCCCATGACCCGCCGCGACGGGCTCGCCAAGGTGACGGGCACAGCGACCTACGCCGCAGACAACCGCCCTGATGGCCTGCTGCATGCCGTCTATGTCGAAGCAGGAATCGCACGCGGGCGGGTCAACGCCCTGGAGATAGAGGCCGCGCTCAAGCATCCAGGTGTTGTCCATGTCATGACGCCGGACAACACACCGGCCCTCTCACAAAACCCCGATGAGAAAACAACGCCTTTCACGGCGCGTATCGATGTGCTGCAGCATGACAAGGTACGCTATGCTGGCCAGCCCGTCGCCGTCGTCATCGCCGAAACGCTGGAAGCGGCTCAGGAAGGGGCGCGCCTCGTTACTGCGGACTATGAGGTTGAGCCCGCCCGTATCGGTTTCGACAATGGTGAGGCATTCGAGCCGCAGGCGGTCGGCATGAGTACACCGCCGGTCTTCTCGAAGGGGGATCTGGGCTCCGCGCGCAGCGAAGCTGCCCATTCGGTCAGCGCTGAGATGGAAACACCACTCCAGTACCATAATGCCATGGAAACCCATGCCGTCGTCGCTGAGTGGGACGGCGACAGGCTGACCGTGGACATGCCCAATCAGGCCATCGGTCTCGCCAAGCCAGGGATCGCGGCCTATTTCGGCATTCCTGCTGAGAATGTCACCCTGCGCTCGCCCTATCTCGGTGGTGGGTTTGGCTCAAAGGCGGTTCTGTTCGGCCCACAGATGCTCGGTATCCTGGCCGCAAGAGAAATGAAACGCCCCGTCAAACTGGCCCTGCGGCGCGATCAGATGTTCGGCCCGGTCCAGCATCGCAGCGCAACACGCCAGACCGTGCGCTATGACCTTGGAAGGGACTACAAATTCAAGGCCATGGAACATCAGGCCGACGTATCGACCAGCAGTTTTGACGACTGGCTGGATGGGGCCGCGAACGCCTCCCTCAGCGTCTATGCCGTTGAAGCCATGAAAGCGAGCCATCGAGGGTTTCGCTTCGATACCGGCACGCCGGGCGCCATGCGCGCACCTGGAATCGCAACAGGCTCCGCCGTGGTCGAAACGGCGGTCGACATGGCCGCTGAAAAAGCCGGTATGGACCCGCTGGAATACCGGCTACTCAACTATGCCGACAAAGACCCCTCAAACGGAAAACCCTATTCCGCCAAGGCTTTACGTGAATGTTATGAGGAAGGCGCACGCGCCTTTGGATGGAAGGACAGACCGCTCAAGCCCGGCCTGATGCGCGATAGCGATGGTCTTCTAACCGGCTGGGGCATGGGCACGAGTATTTTCCACGCGCCCTTCTTTCCCGCAAAGGCGCGCGCTCTCCTGCGCAAGGATGGCAGCGCGCGTGCCGAGACCTCCGGCGCCGATATGGGACAGGGCGCCTGGACAGCCCTCTGGCAGATGGCGGCAGACGGGCTCGGCGTCGCTGCCGACGATCTCGATTTCGACATCGGCCACTCTGACCTGCCCGATGGGAGTATCGCAGGCGGCTCGGCCCACACCGCCTCTGCTGGCGGCGCTCTCTTTGCGGCCGGCAATGACGTTATCCGCCAGCTCGCCGAGATCGCGACGCAGGACAAGGAGTCTCCCCTTTTCGGCGCAGGCAATGAACGCCTTGTCGGTGATGGCGGACGCCTCTTCAAGGCAAGCGATCCGAATGTTGGTGAACGCTATACCGATATCCTGCAACGCGCCGGCATCGATGAGATCGAGGGCAAGGGCCGTGGCAACCGCGACAAGGCGAGCACCGAGACCTATGCCATGTTCTCGCATGGGGCGGTCTTCGCCGAAGTGAAAGTCGATCCCGACCTTTACCAGATACGGGTCAGCCGCCTTGTCGGTGCCTTCGCTGCGGGGCGGATCATCAATCCGAGGCTGGCGAAGAGCCAGCTGACGGGCGGGATGATCTGGGGCGTCAGCTTTGCCTTGCACGAGGAAGGCATTCACGACAAGCGCACTGGACGGCCGGTGAATAATGACTTCGCCGGCTATCATATCCCCGTTCTCGCAGACGTGCCGCATGTCGAGGCGCTTCTGGTGGATGAGGAAGACCCGCACGTGAACGATCTGGGCGTCAAAGGTGTCGGTGAGATCGGGATTACGGGCACGGTCGGCGCCATTGCGAATGCGGTCTGGCACGCAACCGGCCTTCGCACCGCGCGCTACCCCATCAAGATCGAGGATCTTCTGGAAAGGTCGATCGCGCGCAAGACCTAGTCGCCGGTCAGGACATCCAGCACGCTTTTCGAAATCGACTGGCGGACGTCGTCATAGCTCGCCCAGGGATCGGTCTTCAGAGAGCTTAGCCGACGGCGGATATTCGACAGCGTATAGTCTTGGCCGGAGCTGATGCCCGAAAGCTCATCCCAGCGCACCGGCGTTGCCACTGGCGCACCCGCTCGGGCACGCAGGGAATAGGGACAGATCGCCGTGGCGCCACGTTCATTGCGCAGCCAGTCGATGAAAATACGCCCCTTGCGTTTGGCCTTTGATGCTTCAGCGACGTAGGTATCCGGCGCCGCGTCAGAGAGCTTTTTGGCCAGGCCACGCGCAGCCGCCTTCACCTCATCCCAGCCTTGCCTGCGCTCCAGCGGTGCGATGACATGTATCCCTTTGCCGCCGGTGAGGAGCGCAAAGGTCTGAAGTCCAGCCGCCTCAAGAACGTCGCGCACTTCGTAGGCGGCTGTTTTAACATCGCCGAAGTCTAGCCCCTCATCCGGATCGAGATCGAGAACGAGCCTGTCAGGCTTCTCCAGCTTGTCGGTCCGTGACCCCCAGATGTGCAGCTCCAGCGCGCCGATCTGCGCCGCCGAGACGAGGGCTTCGGCTGAATTGAGAAGTAGATAGCTCGATGTCTCGCCATCCTTTTCCTTGATCTCCGTCTCGCCAATCGCGTCTGGTACGGAATCGGTATGGTGTTTCTGGTAGAAGCATTTTCCGCCAGCCCCGGACGGACAGCGCACGAGGCTCACCGGGTGGTCCTTGATATGCGGCAGCATCCGGGGCGCAATCCAGGCGAGGTATTCGGCGATCTCACGCTTTGTCGCGCCCTGTTCATCATAGACGACACGGTCCGGGTGGCTGATCTTCACGCCAAGGATCTTGCCATCCTCCTCATCGCTGACGTCCGGGGCGCCTTTCGTTTCCTCTGCCTTCTCTGCACCCGTCTTCACGTCTTCAGCCTCCTTGTCCTCACGCAGGCCCTGAAAACTCGGGTGACGTAAAAGCCCGTCGGGTGTGCGTTCTGTGTAGGCGATCTCGCCAACCAGTTCCGGCGTCAGCCAGACGGCGCCGCGCCTCGCCTCTGACGGGATGTCCGCAAAGGGGGTCGTCTTGCGTTCCAGCCTGTCCATGGCCTCGGCGAGCTCATCCATCAGCGCCTCATCGAAACCGGTGCCGACACGGCCCCGATACAGGAGTTTTCCGTCCTCGAACTCGCCCAGAAGGAGGGAGGCGAAGGGCCGCCCCTTCTTGTCAGACTTGCGATAGCCGCCGATCACGAACTCATCGCGTCCAACGCATTTCGACTTGATCCACCCGGAGCCGCGCCCCGACACATATTTCGCGGAGACTTTCTTGGAGACAATGCCTTCCAGACCCATGCCACAGGCCTTGCCGATCACATCCTCGCCCTTCCCTTCGATATGATCGGAAAAGCGGAGGATTTCGTCATCCTCCGGCATGATCCCTTCCAGGGCCGCCTTTCGTTCCGTAAGCGGCTTCCTGCGAAGATCCTGCCCGTCAAGAGACAGAAGGTCGAAGGCATAATAGGCGAGCACTGCTTCGCCCTCCCCCTTGGTTGCAGCCTGGAGCGAGGCGAAATGGCTGTGACCGCGATTGTCGAGGGCGACCAGCTCTCCATCGATCGCAGCACTCTCCACGTCGAGCGACGCCAGAGCCTTCGCAATCGATGGATAGCGTTCCGTCCAGTCCTTGCCATTGCGTGTGATGAGCCTGACCTGATGCCCGGCGATTAGCGCCTGAATGCGATAGCCATCGAATTTCAGCTCATGCAGCCAGTCTTCGCCCGCGGGCGGGTCGTCGCGCAGTTTGGCAAGCTGCGGCTCAACGAAATCGGGAAAGTCCGGCGCATCGTCTTCGCCCAGCACACTCGCCTCCCCGCTGGCAGCCGCTTCCTCGATCTCCTCGAAGTCCCGGTCCGAGGTCACACTCGTCTGCCACGTCTTGCGCGGATCGGCGTTGCGGTTGGCCTCCTCGTCCTTCTCCTTGATGAGGAGCCAGTTCTGCTTGTCCTTGGTGGAATTGTTTTTCATCAGCACAAGGGCCCAGCCCCCCTTCAGGCGCTGACCCTTGAGATCGAATTTGAGCGAGCCCTTCTTCAGCCCCTCTTCAGGGTCCTCACGCGGCTCCCATTCGCCCTGATCCCAGAGCATGACGGTGCCGGCCCCATAGCCATCCGGTATAACGCCTTCAAAGTCGCCATAATCCAGTGGGTGGTCTTCCGTGCGCACGGCCAGTCGCTTGTCAGCGGGGTCGAGGCTCGGCCCCTTGGTCACGGCCCAGCTTTTAAGCACGCCGTCGAGCTCCAGCCGGAAATCATAGTGGAGACGGCTCGCATCATGTTTCTGCACAACGAAGGAGAGCCCCTTTTTGCCCTTACCCTTCTTTCCCCGCCTGGAGGACCCATCAGGCTCAGGCGTGCGGCTGAAATCCCGCTTCTCGCGATAGGTCTTGAGATTGTCGCCTGCCGTCTTTGACATGATTGATCAGGCCGCCTTACCGGACTTCGATTTTGACTTCGACGTCGTGGATTGGGACTTTTTCTTCGATCTGCCTTTGTCCTTGTCGACGCTCTTCTTAAGCGCATCCATGAGATCGACGACCTTGCCGCGTCCGCCGGCCGAACCGCTATCTGCGCTATCGTCATGGCTGATCTCGCCTTCCTTGCGCTTTTCATCGATCAGTTCCATGAGCGCGTCGGCATAGCTCGACTTGAAGACGTCCGGCTTGAACGGCGCGGCCTTGCGTTCGATCAGCTCACCGGCCAGCTCCAGCATTTCCTTGTCGGGTTTGACCTCTGGGATATCGTCGAAAATCTTGTCGCTCTCGCGAATTTCATCGGCAAAGCGCAGCGTTTCCAGCAGCAGCCCGTCACCACAAGGCTTGATCGCGACGACATAGTCCCGCCCCCGCACCGCCATTTGCCCGAGTCCTACCATTTTGGCATCGCGCAGCGCATCGCGGATCACGGTGAAGCCTTCTGCCGCAACCTCATCATCGCGCGGCACGACATAATAGGGTTTTTCGAAATAGCGCGGATCGATCTCGCACGCCTCTACGAACTGGACGAGATCGATGGTGCGTTTGCTTTCCAGCTTGATCTCATCGAGTTCATCGGGCTCCAGCAGGACATATTCGTCCTTGCTGGTCTCAAAGCCTTTGACGATTTCGTCCTTGTCGACAGGCCCAACACCTTCGGCCACCTTCTGATAGCGGATGCGCTTGCCGCTCGGTTTATGGATCTGGCGCAGGGATATCCGCCGCTGCGACGAGGTCGCCGAGTAGAGCTCAATCCCGATATTGACGAGCGAAAGGCGCAGATAGCCTTTCCAGTAAGCACGCATTGCCATGTTGCCGGCCTCCAATGGCGAATCAATGCCGAGTGCAAGTTTCGGTTCCTTGGCCAGCCTCAACCAATTCGGAACGGCAGGCACAGCCCTGCGTTGCGAAACACATATGGTTCACACGTATTTTCTCTTCAGTCATCCGGCTACAGGTGAAAGAATTGAACGAACAGATTTCTGGAAAAGACTCCGCCCCGACCGCTTCCACCAGCGGTGAGACCAAACCCCTCGTGCTCATTACCGGGGCTGCAGGCAATCTTGGCACGTCCTTGAGTGAGAGACTTCGCAGCGACTACACAATTGTGGGCTTCGACATTCCGGGCACCGAGGCTGATTTCGACCTGATCGGCTGTGATATGACCTCCGACCAATCGGTCTCCGAAGCGATGGAGCGTCTGGCCACAGAGCACGGACGGAAGATCGCGGCCGTCATCCACCTGGCCGCCTACTTCGATTTTACGGGCGAGGAGCACCCGCTTTATCAAAAGCTCAACGTCGAAGGCACGCGCCGTCTTCTCGAAGGTCTGCAAGACTTTGAAGTTGGCCGCTTTATCTATTCCGGCACCATGCTGGTGCATGAAGCTGGAAAGCCGGGACAGCCCATCACGGAGGAGACAGCGCTCAATCCAAAATGGGCCTATCCCCAATCAAAAGCGCGGGCAGAGGAAGCGATCCGTGAGACGCACGGCGATATCCCCTACACCCTGCTCCACCTGGCCGGCGTCTATGATGAACATTCCGCCGTGCCCACACTGACCGAACAGATCCGGCGTATCTATGAGCGCAACCCGCACGGCCACGCCTATGCTGCTCCGCTCAGCGTAGGACAGGCCTTCCTGCACAAGGATGATATGGTCGAGGCTTTCGCTCGCGTCGTTGCCAAACGCGACGAGCTGCCTGCCGAAAACACGATCCTTGTCGGCGAACCGGATACGGTCAGCTATGGCGACCTGCAGAGGGAAATTGCCGAACTGATCCACGGCGATAGCGACTGGCGCACCTTTACTCTGCCAAAACCGCTGGCATCGTTCGGTGCCTGGATCGAGTCAAAGTCGGAACCTGTCGTACCGGATGACATAGATCAGGGCGAAAAGCCCTTCATCCGGCCTTTTATGGTCGACATGGCCGATGACCATTATGAGTTGAGCATCGACCGGGCCCGTCATGAGCTTGACTGGGAGCCGCGCCGGCGGCTGCGTGACACGCTTCCTGAAATGGTCGCAAACCTGAAGGCCGATCCGCTCGGCTGGTACAACACCAATGGCATTACTCCGCCGCCTTGGCTGACAGCAGCCGGCGAGAATGAGCATGAGCCGGAGGAAGTTCGCGCCGAGGCCGAAAAAGAGTCAATCGAGCAGCACCGCAATTTCCTATGGGCGCCCTTCCTGAACATGGCGATGGGCGCCTGGCTGGCGACCAGCCCCTCTGTGATCCCCTACAATTCAGTTCCGCTCATCTGGAATGACGTGCTTTGCGGGATCGCCGTCGTTCTGCTCGGCTTTCTGTCCTTGTCATGGAAACTGAGGCTCGTGCGCTGGGCCATTGCAGGCATCGCGGCGTGGGTCATGTTCGCCCCGCTCGCGCTGTGGGCGCCCACCGGCGCGGTCTATCTGAACCAGACCCTGAGCGGGGCCCTCATCTTCGGCTTTGCCGTCCTCGCGCGGCCCACGCCCGGCGTACATCAGGCCGCCGCCGTAACCGGGCCGACCATACCGCCCGGCTGGGACGAATCCCCCTCAAGCTGGTTTCAGCGCGTCCCGATTATTGCCCTTGCCGTCATCGGTTTCCTCATTTCCCGTCACATGACGGCTTATCAGCTCGGTCATATAGATGGCGTCTGGGAACCCTTCTTCTCAGGCGTGCCGGACAACGGAAAGAACGGGACAGAAGAGATCGTGACGTCGTCCGTATCGGAAGCCTGGCCGGTCCCCGACGCCGGTGTCGGCGCCTTCACCTATATGCTCGAAATCCTGATCGGCATTGTCGGCTCCACCCGCCGCTGGCGCACCATGCCCTGGCTGGTCCTCATCTTCGGCATCATGATCGTACCGCTTGGCATTGTCTCGATTACCTTCATCGTGATCCAGCCGATTGTAATCGGTACATGGTGCACGCTCTGCCTCATCGCGGCCGCCGCAATGCTGCTGCAGATTCCCTATTCGGTCGACGAGATCATCGCCACCATCCAGTTCCTGATCCGCCGCAAGAAAAAAGGGCGCCCGATCCTGTGGGTGCTCTTCCGGGGCGACACGGATGAGGGGCCCGACGAGCGCGTGGAGGATGACCTGCTCCAGCCCCCCGGCCAGATCATCAGCAAGATGATCTATGGCGGGATGACTTTCCCATGGACGCTGCTCGTCAGCATTGCGCTCGGCGTCTGGCTGATGTTCACCCGGCTCACTCTCGGCACAGACGGTGCGCTGGCAGACGCCGATCACTTGCTTGGCGCGCTTGTCATTACCGTAAGTGTCGCAGCCCTTGCCGAACCCATCCGCTCGATCCGGCTGCTCAACATGTTCCTTGGCGCAGCTGTGGCGCTCATGCCCTTTATCGTGGACGCCAGCCTGGTCCAGATGGCTGCCGACGTCATCGTAGGCCTGGCCATTGGCGCTCTCAGCCTGCCTCGCGGCAAGATCCAGCATCGCTTCGGCGACTGGAACCGGCATCTGATCTGATTGGGTTTGCCTTGCGCGGCGGCCGGCAACGGTTTCCGTCACAGGCCGTCGCGGCCCACCGACTATGCGAGGCGTGGAGGGCCACCATCTGCATCTATGGAAAAGCCGGAAAAGTGGTGCGCCTACAAGGATTCGAACCTTGGACCCGCTGATTAAGAGTCAGCTGCTCTACCAACTGAGCTATAGGCGCCGGCCACTTCGAACACGCCACTTAATGCGTCGGCGCGAAAAATCAAAGAGCTAGACTTCATATTGCGGCAAAGAAGCAAAGGCGGTTTTTAGCGCCTCGCTCCAATTGTCTGAAATCAGATTGTAGTACGGGTCGTCCTCCTCGATCCGGGTCTTTTTCAGGATGTCGAGGCTGTCGGTTTCGTAAAGTAGAAGATCCAGCGGCAGGCCCACTGAAAGGTTCGCCTTCAGCGTGGAGTCGAAAGAGACCATGAGCAGTTTGACCGCTTCTGCAAAAGACATGGCCGGGTCATGCGCCCGTACCAGGATGGGCCGGCCATATTTGGTTTCGCCGATCTGGAAAAAGGGGGTCTCCTTGCTTGCCTCGACGAAATTGCCTTCCGGGTAGATCATGAAGAGGCGCGGCTCGCTGCCAGCAATCTGACCGCCAAGAATGAGAGTGGCCCGGAATGGGGATTCCGCATCCGGGCCTGTAGCCGGCGCGCTTTCCTTGATGACTTCGCGAAGCGTCTTGCCAATAAGGCGCGCGGCCTGAAACATGGATGGCACTTCAAGGATGGAAGGATTACGCTCCTCCGGTGCCTTGGTGCGCTCCTCCAGCATGCTGACCACGGCCTGCGTGGTGGCCAGGTTCCCCGCCGTCAGAAGAACGAAAGTGCGCTCACCCGGAACGTTCCAGGTGAACATCTTTCGATACTTGGAGATGTTGTCGACGCCCGCATTGGTGCGGGTATCAGACATGAAGACGAGCCCCTTATCGAGGCAAAGACCCACGCAATATGTCATTTTTTCTTATTGCTGCTGCTGTTGCTGCTGCACCTGAACCGACACTTCCAACCCCTGCTGAGCGTTCCCAAAGCTCAATCCCGAGACCGGGGCAGCATCCGTATAATCCAGCCCCGTCGCCACCGCGACGTAGCGCGTATCTGGCGATATGGCATTGGACACATCGAATCCGACCCAGCCAAGGCCTTCAGCATACGCTTCTGCCCAGGCATGGGAAGCATCCTGTTGCACACGGTCATCCATCATCAGATAGCCGCTCACATAACGGGCCGGAAAGCCGAGCAGTCGTGCGCAGGAAATGAAGATGTGGGTGTGATCCTGGCATACCCCGCTGCCGGCAGCGGCGGCCTCTTCCGCCGTGGTCGCCACGCCCGTTGTTCCTGTTTCATAACGAACGAGTTCGGCCACAGTCATCATCAGGGCATGGAGCCTGGAGACCTCATCGTTGAAAGCTGACCCAACCCGCTGCGAGATCTGCCGTATAGCCTCGCCAGGTGCAGTCAAAGGCGTCTTGCGGCGGTAGATCCATAATGGCGTCCAGCCGCCATGCTGGCCGACAATTCCGCTTTGGTCGTCGGTCAGAACCGTCCCCTCAGCCCGGATCGAGAGGAATTCTGCGCCCTCTTCAAGGCCGATAAGAAGCGTCTGGTTGTTGAACTCGTCCACAAACTGGACCTGCTGCCTGGCGCCCTCAAACGTCACCGACCAGTCCTCGATACTCTGTCCGCGCCGGGTCTTCGGCGTCAGACGGATCTGCTGCAGACCGTATTGGGCCGGCTCTGCAAAGTCATACCGGGTCAGATGAGCAATCTTGAGGCGCACGGCTCTCCCTTCAGGCGTAAAAGCGATAGTCTTGTTCGATCTGCAGGCCGAGCGCATTGTTGGCCTGCAGGATCCACTGAATGAACTCGTGCAGCCCCCCATCGAAAATGGTCTCAACATCGGTACGCGTCAGGCGAGCCAGGGTTTCGTCGCACATGGCGCGCGAGGGCCGGCTTTCTCCATACCCCTCTTCAAGATAGCCCAGATTGCGCGCGATATTGGTGTAACAGAAGGCAATGGAGCGTGGCAGGCGCTGATCAAGGATCAGGAATTCCGCGATCGCACGCGGGCCGGATTCCTTGTTCAGCCACGCAAAGCTGCGTTCGGCCGCCGCAGAACGCAGGATCGCTTCCCACTGGAAATTATCGATGGAAGAGCCAACCATCGAAACCGATGGCAGCAGCACGAAATATTTCACATCGAGGATCCGGGCGACATTGTCCGCCCGCTCGATGAATGTGCCGACACGGCAGAAATTGAAGATATCGTTGCGCAGCATCGTGCCATGTAGCGCGCCGCGCACCTGCGCGCTCTGCTGGCGGATAAGCTCCAGCACATTCGGCAGGTCTGCATCCGAAACCGGGCGGGCGAGCGCATCCTTGAGGCGCATCCACGTATCATTGACCGCTTCCCAGACCTCACGCGTCAGCGCCACACGGACGAGGCGGGCATTGCTGCGCGCAGCCTCAACGACCGACATGACACTGGACGGGTTCTCCCGGTCGCGCAGAAGAAAGTCGATGACTGAAGCGCGCTGTATCGCATCATTCTTGCCAAGGTACATTGCCTTGACGTTGGCCGCTGAAAGGACCGACTCCCATTCGGAATCGGCCGCCGAGGAGCGCGTCATTGTCATCCGGGAGCCGGCTTCGATGAGGCGCGCATTGTTTGCGCTGCGCTCAAGATAGCGGCACATCCAGAAAAGCCCGCCTGCTGTCTTGCCAAGCATCATGATTCAAGCACCCAGGTGTCTTTTGTCCCTCCGCCCTGACTGGAGTTGACGACCAGTGAACCCTTCTTCAGCGCAACCCGTGTCAGACCGCCCGGCGTGATATCGATCCCGTTGGGTGACACCAGAATAAAGGGGCGCAGATCCACATGGCGGGGCGCGAGGCCCTTATTGGTAAAGATCGGCACAGTGGAGAGCGCGAGGGTCGGTTGGGCGATATAACCATCCGGCTTGGCTTTCAGCTTGGCGCGGAAATCGGCGATCTCCTTGCGGCTGGCGGCCGGTCCCACCAGCATGCCATAGCCGCCCGACCCGTGGACCTCCTTGACGACCAGGTCGGCAAGATTGTCGAGCACATAGGCCAGCGAGTCCGGCTCTGAACACCGCCATGTCGGCACGTTCGGCAGCTTGGCTTTCTCGCCGGTATAGAACTCCACGATGTCCGGCATATAGGAGTAGATCGCCTTGTCGTCCGATATCCCTGTTCCCGGCGCATTGGCAATCGTGATGCCCCCTGCCCTGTAGACATCCAGAATACCAGGGACGCCCAGCATGGATTCCGGATTGAAGTTCAACGGGTCGAGAAAGGCGTCGTCCACGCGGCGGTAAAGCACATCAACCGGCGTATAACCTTGCGTCGTGCGCATGGCGACGCGTCCATCAATCACGCGAAGGTCATGGCCCTCGACAAGCTCTGCGCCCATCTCGTCGGCGAGGAAAGCGTGCTCGAAATAGGCCGAATTGTGGATGCCGGGCGTGAGGACGGCGATGACCGGCTTGCCATTACAGGCCGGCGGCGCACAGGCTGCCAGAGAACGGCGCAATCTTTTGGGATAGGTCGAGACCGGTTGCACCTGGTTCTGGATGAACAATTCAGGGAACATCTCAAACATGGTCTCGCGGTTCTCGAGCATGTAGGAGACGCCAGACGGGGTGCGCGCATTGTCTTCCAGGACAAAGAACTCGTCTTCTCCGGTGCGTACAATATCGGTACCCACGATATGAGTGTAGACGCTGCCCGGCGGTTCGACGCCGATCATCTTCGGAAGGTACGCCTCATTATTGGCGATCATATGAGCCGGAATTCGGCCAGCCTTCAGGATTTCCTGACGGTGATAGATGTCGTGGAGAAAGGCATTCAGGGCACGTACGCGCTGCTCGATCCCTTCCGAGAGTTTCTGCCATTCCCGGTTCGACAGGATATGCGGGACGATATCGAACGGAATGAGCCGCTCATTGGCCTCTTCGCGGCCATAGACGTTGAAAGTGATGCCGGTGCGCCGGAAGGCCTGCTCGGCCTCTTCGGTCTTGCGGCGCAATCTGGCGTTGTCCTCACCCTCAAACCATTGATGATACGTCTTATAGGGATCCCGTGGGCCTTCGCCCGTGCCAAACATCTCGTCAAATGGCGGCTTGTCGTTTGACATTCGTGCTAGTCTACACCTTTCCACAACTCAGTTTCACACGTATCGGCCGCTACTGACTGGGGCAATGGCGCAGACCTGACATATCGGGAGCTAGGTCACCTCTGCCTGAAAACCAGTCAAAGAAACCAAGCGCTTAAGCGTAACTCCTCAAAAGCCGCAAAAGCTCCCGCTCATTAAGGGCGCCTGAGAGTGAATGTGTCGGGAAAGCAACACTCATCCCTACCACCTGCTGACATGAATGCAACCGTTAACATCATGCGGCGTTGAGGTGGCATGAGACAGATGCACTATACCAACCCAGTCGCGCCGGTTGAGGGGCCGGAAGAAAGCCCCCCACTCGAAGTCGCGCTGCTGACCTGGGAATACCCACCTATTCCGACCGCGAAAGGCCGCGTCGCCTGCGAGGTTGCCCACGGTCTTGCCCGGCATGGCGTGAATGTCCGCGTTTTCACAATGGACCGCGACGACACCGTGCGTACAGACCACGAACGCATAGAAGTCATTGGGTGTGCGAGCCGCATCACGGGCCTTCGCCGCCTGATGCGCAAAATTCCCGGACTGGAACATGTCGCTGCGGCAGCCGCCTTCCGCGAACGCCTGCACGAAGAACATGAACGCCGCCCCTTCGACCTGATCGAGGCTGCCAATTGGGGCGCGCCAGCCGCGATGCTGATGAATAGTGGCCTGCCAATCGTGATCCGAAACTCGGCTCCACATAGCCTGGACGAACCTGATGAGGCCACGCTTGGCCAGCGGATCTCCAACCGCATCGTTGCCGGGATGGAGGCACGCTGCAATCACAATGCCGATGCCATCATTTCCAACAGCCGTAGCAACGCGCACGCTGTGCGGGACTGGTACAATCTCACGCCGGGCCTGATCCATATGGTGACCCCGCTTTCGGTCGATCCTCTGATCCGCAAGGCCGGCGCAGAAGCCAGCTTTCCCCCAGCCCATTCGCGCCTTCGCCTTGCCTATATCGGTGACGATAGTCACCGGAAGGGCTTCGATGAGGTGCTGCTGGGCTTCCAGAAAGTCACAGAACAGTTCCGCGATGAAGGCGAGCCGCTTCCAGAACTCCACCTTATGGGGCTGGAAAACGGGGCCCTCGATGCCCGCGCGGGCGAACTTGGCCTGCCAGCCAGCCTGATGGACCAGATCTTCGACTATGGCCGCGTAACGGATGAATCGATGACACACATCCTGGCGCGCTGCCAGTTCGTGCTCGCACCCTCGCGCTTTCAGTCATTCGGCTCCGTCTACCATGAAGCCGCGGCTTTTGGTCGACCCCTGATCGCCTGCGCTGAAGATCCGACCGCAGTGGAACACGTGCGCCGCCACGAATGCGGCGTGCTAACCGATGACTGCTCGCCTGAGGCGATTGCCGAAGCGGTAACAACGCTCTTCAATGATCGCACCGCGATGATGAGCATGCGCAAGGCCGGTCTCGAAGCGGCCAAATCCTGGACCCGTGAACAACTAGGCGCCCGGACGTTGCAGATCTACCGCCGCGCCATGCGCCTTGAGGAGATCCATATCCCCACCGCGCGGCCTGTTCCCGAAAAGCAAGGCGTTTTCCAGCACATCCATGTCTGATCGTTAGGCGTCACGAAGTAGCATCTGTCGCCCTGCGCCTCTCCCGAGGCGCTGGGTTTTTTTTAAGGCTGTGCCGAGAGGATTCATATCCAGGCCCATAAGGCCACCGCACAACCCATGTTGCGCCTGTCACGCTTATCTCATATCGCTCCAGACGGAGAAGACGCAGGATGACCGATTGGCTTTGGCCGGAAAGGCAGGGCAGCCACCATGGCTGATGTATCAGACTCGCCCCGCATTCTCATTACCGGCACAGCTGGTTTCATAGGCTTTCACCTCGCCCGTCTCCTGCTTGCCGAAGGCATCCGCGTTCAGGGCTATGACGGGATGACTGACTATTACGACGTAAGCCTGAAACAGAAGCGGCACGCCATCCTGTCTGAGCACCCGAACTTCTCGGCCACTGAAGGGATGCTTGAAGATCGGGAGAAGGTCGATGAAGTCGCCGATGCGTTCCAGCCCGACATTATCGTTCATCTCGCCGCGCAAGCCGGTGTGCGCCACAGTCTGGAAAACCCGCGAGCCTACATAAACTCCAATATCGTTGGCACTTTCAACGTCATGGAGGCCGCGCGCCGGCTTGAGGTTCGTCACCTTTTGATGGCTTCAACCTCATCAGTGTATGGCGCAAATACGGCCATGCCTTTTCGCGAAACCGACAAGGCCGACACTCAGCTGACGATGTATGCGGCGACCAAGAAGGCCAATGAGAGCATGGCGCATTCCTATGCCCACCTCTACAACCTCCCCACCACCATGTTCCGGTTTTTCACCGTCTACGGCACATGGGGCCGGCCCGACCTCGCCCTGTTCAAATTCGTTGACGCGATCCTCGATGACAGGTCGATCGACATATACAATCACGGCGACATGTACCGCGATTTCACACATGTTGATGATCTGGTGAGAGGGATCCGCCTTCTGATCGATACCGTTCCAGAGCGCCCGGCAGACGGAAAAGTACCCGAAGGCGACAGCCTGTCTCCTGTTGCGCCTTTTCGCATTGTGAACATCGGCAATTCCGAAAAAATCCGGCTTCTGGACTTCATTGATGCAATCGAGGAGTGCCTCGGCAAGACGGCGAAGCGCAACTATATGGGCATGCAGACCGGAGACGTACCGGCCACCTGGGCAGACCCGACACTCCTTCAGGAGTTGACAGGCCATCGCCCCAGAACCTCGTTCAAGGACGGCATTGCCGAATTCATTGAGTGGTTTCGCGACTATTACGGAAAATAGGAAGGCGACGCCTCGCATCTCATAGATGCTGAAGAACGAAAACCGGTTCTGAAAGGAAATGGTACGCCCAACAGGATTCGAACCTGTGACCTACTGATTAAAAGTCAGTTGCTCTACCGACTGAGCTATGGGCGCGCCGAAGCGAGGTTCCTAGTCGAGAGCCGGGGCGAGGTCAACGCACTGAGACCTCCTAATTGCAGGTCGGATTACGCCACGATTTTGCCCTCCTGCTCGTGTCTATTCGCTGATCATGAAACAGCGCCTTTTTCTTCTGTTGATCCCCATTACCGGCCTGCTCGCCGCATGCGCCAGTTCGACCGCATCGACAGCGTCAACCGCCACCAGCGCCGCCGTCAGCCAGACGCGCGCCGGCTTTACAGAGGCGGCGCTGTCACCGCTTGAGGATCTCAACCTCCGCAAGGACGAGATCCCGCCTGTCCTTGCGGATATCGACAATCCCTATGCTGTCTCACAGACGCTCGGCTGCGAGGACATCACCAGCCGCCTGGCAGAGCTCGATGCGGTCCTTCCGCCAGACTGGGACGCCGCCCATGAGCGCCAGGAAGACTCAAGTCTGTCCGACAAAGCCGCCGACACGGCCTCCGATGGTGTGCTCGGGGTGGTCGCTTCGGAGGCGCGCGGCCTCATTCCCTATCGCGGCTGGGTGAGACGCCTCAGCGGGGCCAACAGCCATGACAAGAAGGTCAAGGCCGCACTGGAACGCGGTAACGCCCAGCGCACCTATCTCAAGGCGATTGGCCGGATGAAATCCTGCAAGGGCATTCCTGACATCCCGAAAGGGCAAAAGCGCAAGAACCTGGTCGATTATCGCGGCGATGCGCCCTCAAGCGCCCAGAAAGAAGACCCGCCCGCCGGCCCGGTCGACCTTCGCGGGGCTAGGACGAGCGAGGCGCAGATTTCGTCGAACTCCAGCGCGCATTGAGCTCTGTGCGCAGAGCCTCAAACCTGTTCTCCGCAATCGCCAGCCGCATCTCGGCCATCAGCGCCTGGAAGAAGGCCGTATTATGCCAGGAGAGGACCATGGCGCCGAGATACTCCCCCGCCCTGATGAGGTGGTGAAGATAGGCCTTCGTATAGTCCTGGCTTGCCGGGCATGGCACCGCCGCGTCCACAGGGCTCATATCCTCTGCGAAGCGCGCATTCTTGAGATTGATCGGCCCCTCCCAGGTCCAGGCCTGTCCATGACGGCCCGCACGCGTCGGCAGGACACAATCGAACATGTCGATGCCGCGCGCGACACTTTCGACCAGATCGATAGGTTTGCCGACCCCCATGACATAGCGGGGCTTCTCATCCGGCAGATGCGGCACCGTCATGTCGATGGTGTCGCACATCTGGTCATGGCCTTCGCCCACGGCGAGCCCGCCCAGCGCGATGCCGCCAAAGCCCTGTGAGACAACGCCCCTGGCGGACTTCTCACGCAGGTCCGGATAATTCGACCCCTGAACAATGCCGAAGAGTGTCTGGCTCTCGCGCGCCCCGAAGGCTTCGAGGCTGCGCGCCCCCCAGTCCAGCGACAGGTCCAGCGAGCGCTCGGCCTCTTCATGTGTGCATGGAAAGTCCGTACATTCATCCAGCTGCATCGAGATGTCTGCACCGAGCAGGTCGGCCTGGATCTCAATGCTGCGCGCGGGCGTCAGGCGATGTTCGGAGCCATCGATATGGCTGCGGAAGGTCACGCCATGCTTGTCCATCTTGCGCAGCTGCGACAGCGACCAGACCTGGAAGCCGCCACTGTCGGTCAGCATCGGGCCTTTCCAGCCGGAGAATTCATGCAGCCCGCCGAGGCGGTGTACCCGCTCGGCACCGGGCCGAAGCATGAGATGATACGTGTTGCCAAGGATGATGTCCGCGCCAGCCTGTGCGACCTGGTCCATATAGAGCGCTTTCACGGTCGCCGCCGTGCCCACAGGCATGAAAGCAGGTGTGCGGATATCGCCGCGCGGCGTTTTCAGGACACCTGTGCGCGCCTTGCCCTCGCGGGCTTTTATCTCGAAAGGAAATGTCGCCATGGGCGAGGCTCCTAACGCTTATCCGCGCGCGCGCAATACCAGCCCATCAGGGCAACAGCAGACACGCATCCCCGTAGGAATAGAAGCGATACTTTTCCTTGATTGCATGCGCATAGGCCGCCTGCATCACCTCGGTCCCCATCAGCGCGCAGACCAGCATGAAGAGCGAGCTTTCGGGCAGATGGAAATTCGTTACCAGCGCATCGGTCGCCTTCAGCCTGTCGCCGGGCTTGAGGAAGATATCGGTGGGCCCCAGCGTGGACACAATCTGGCCGCCCTCCACCGAACTCTCAAGCGTCCGCAGCGCGGTGGTGCCCACCGGCACGAGGCGCCTGCCCCCTGCCCGCACGCCATTCAGCCGTTCAGCGACCTCCGGGCTGACCCGGCGCCATTCCTCATGCAGCCGGCCGCTTTCAAGCTGGCTCTCCTGCAGCGGCGAAAACGTGCCGAGGCCGACATGAAGGCGTACCCACTCTGTACCGATCCCCGCAGCCGCGATTTCCTCGCGCAGCCGCGGGGTGAAATGAAGTCCTGCCGTCGGCGCGGCCACCGATTGGGCTTCATCGCCAGCAAAGCTCGTCTGATAGGTCTCGCGGTCTCTTGCGTCGGCCGCCCGGCGCCGTGCGATATAGGGCGGCAATGGCATCGCCCCGAACGCGTCCAGCGCCTCGTCCAGTGCATCGCCCGACCGGTTGAACGTCAGCAGCAGGTCCGCGCCGTCGCCCTTCTCGGCGACAATGGCTTCAAATCCCTCGCCGAACCGGATCATATCGCCGGGCTTCAACCGCTTGCCGGGCCGTGCGAGTGCCCGCCACGTCTCAGGCGCCAGCCGCTCAACCAGATTGGCATCGACCGGGACATCTGAGCCAGCCTCATCGCGCGCGGGGCGCACGCCTTTCAGTGCCGCCGGAATAACCCGTGTATCATTGAAGATCAGCGTATCACCCGCCGACAGGTATCGCGGCAAGTCGCGCACCCCCGCATCTTCCAGCCGCCCATCGCCATGCACGACGAGCAGGCGCGCGGCATCCTGCGGCTCCACAGGCCGCAGCGCGATCAGCTCTTCTGGAAGATCGAAGGCAAAGGCGGAAAGGTCCACCCTCCCCTCCTATTCGGAAACGACCGCCGGAACGCGCATCACATCGCAGATGTCGGTCTCGTTCTGGTCGGCCTCGGCCAGGCGGGCAGTCCATTCCTCGGTATCGGTCCGCTGGATCCAGACCTCGGGGCGCTCATCCTCTGGCATATTGCTCACCAGATAAGCATGTTCCAGAACGTCCGGATTGCTGATCGGCGTCCCGTTCGGCTCCGGGCCCTTCTTGATCGCGCGCACGACGTCAAAGCCGTCAACCACGCGGCCCCAGGCTGTGTACTGCTTGTCCAGATGCTCGGCCTGATGGCGCATCAGGAAGAACTGGCTATTGGCGGAATTGGGGTCATTCGTCCGCGCGGTGGACACCACACCCGGACAATGCGGGATCCAGCGCTCGACGCTGGCATCGCCCGTCAGCTCGGCCAGGAATTGCGCCTGCGTCCCCATGGGAAAGCCCATATAGAGGCCCTGCGTGGCCGAATCCATCGGGCCGATCACATTCATGGGCATGTCGCCCGGCTTGGCGCGGAAGGTAAATTCACCCTCCAGGTCCGGCAGGCCAGAGCCTTCGCCATTCATTGCCTGGATATCGCCGCCCTGTGCCATGAAGTCGTCGATGACGCGGTGAAACACGGTGCCGTCCCACTTGCCTTCACTGGCAATGGTGCGGAACTGCTCGGCATGGCCGGGGGCAACCTCCGGCAGCATCTCGATGATGATACGCCCTTTGCTGGTATCCATGACGATCAGGTTTTCGGGCTCGGCCTTGCGCCACATATCCGGCGCAGCTTCCACATCGTCCATGCTATAGGCAGGCGGCTCGGGCGCGGCCTCGTTTTCCTGCGCGCACGCAGTTGCGCCCGCCATGCCTGCAAGAACCAGCGCGCTGACCGCAAATTTCGAAAGTGTCACTTATACTTCTCCAGAAGCTTTTCCCTGACACTTGGCGTGACGAAGGAAGTGATGTCGCCCCCCAGTTTGGCGATTTCCTTCACGAGCCGTGAAGCCACCGCCTGATGCTGAACATCCGCCATCAGGAAGACGGTTTCAATCTCCCGGTTCAGCTGCTCATTCATCGCTGTCATCTGGAACTCGTATTCGAAATCAGAGACGGCGCGCAGCCCCCGCACGATGACATGCACACCGCAGCTTTCGGCAAAGTGCATCAGAAGATTGTTGAACGGCTTTACCTCAATCGCGCAGTCGCGCGGATTGGGCAGTTTGGCAATCTCGGTCTGGACGATGTCGGTGCGCTCATCGAGTGAGAAGAGCGGCTTCTTGTCCTCATTGACGGCAACACCGATGACCAGCTTGTCGACCAGTTTCATGGCCCGGCCGATTATGTCGAGATGCCCGTTCGTGATGGGGTCGAACGTCCCCGGATACAAGCCAACACGTTCCATGACATCTCCCTAATGCGCTGCGCCGCCTGCGCTTTTCAAGCCGCGCGGGTCAGGCTCACTCTTCTGTATCGTCTTCCTCTTCTTCTACAAGACGCGCAACAGAAACAACCCTTTCGCCTTCATTTGTGCGAAGGACCCAGACGCCGGACGTCGCCCGTCCGGCAATCCGGATCTGGTCGACGCCTGTCCGGATGAGCTGGCCGCCATTGGTGACGAGCATGACCTGGTCATTGTCATCGACGGTGAAGGATTGCGCGATCTTCTTGACCGGGCCCTTCTTCTTGTCACCGCTCCAGATATTGTGCGCCACAAGGCCTTTGCCGCCGCGCCCGGTAACGCGGTAGTCGAAAGAGGACGAACGCTTGCCCATGCCATCATCGGCAATCGACAGGATGAACTGCTCGGCTGCGCCCATCTCGGCAATGCGTTCCGGGCTCAGCGCGGCTTCTTCCTCGCCGGCATCATCGGTCTCGTCATCGGCAACGGCATCGCTCTCGTCGATCTCGTCCTCGCCGCTGGCGGCGCGCCGCATCGCCGCGGCATGTTTCAGATAGGCGCGCGCCTCAGCTGAGCTGAACTCGATATGGTGGAGGACGGCCATGGAAATGACCTCATCGCCCTTTTCCAGCCTTATGCCCCGCACCCCGGTCGAGTTGCGGCCTGCAAAGACGCGCACATCGTCAACCTTGAAGCGGATACATTTGCCCAGCGCTGTGGTCAGCATGATGTCATTGTCTTCAGAGCAGATGCGGACCGACACAATGCCATCGCCCTCATCGAGCTTCATGGCGATCTTGCCGTTCCGGTTGACCCGGATGAAGTCAGACAGCTTGTTGCGCCGCACCGTGCCCGAACGGGTCGCGAACATCACATCCAGCGAGTTGCGGCTCTCCTCGTCATCGGGGAGCGGCATGACGCTTTCAATGCGCTCATCCTTGGCGAGCGGGAAGATGTTGACCAGCGCCTTGCCGCGCGATTGCGGCGAGCCAACGGGCAGACGCCAGACCTTCTCCTTGTAGACCATGCCTTCGGAGCTGAAGAACAGGATCTCGGTATGGGTGTTCGCGGTGAAGAGCCGCGTGACGAAATCCTCGTCCTTCATCGAGACGCCGGAACGCCCCTTCCCGCCGCGATGCTGGGTGCGGTAGGTCGAGAGCGGCACGCGTTTGACGTAACCGCCATGCGTCACGGTCACCACCATGTCCTCGCGCTCGATGAGGTCTTCATCGTCAAGGTCAGCATCGGCAAAGGTGAACTCTGACCGGCGCGGGACGGCGAACTTTTCCTTCACCTCGCGCAGCTCAGCGCGGATGATGTCCTGGATGCGCGGGCGCGAGCGAAGAATGTCGAGATAGTCGGCAATCTTGTCCGAAAGGCCCTTGGCTTCGCTGCCAATTTCGTCACGGCCGAGGCCGGTGAGGCGGGAGAGTTGCAGCGCCAGAATGGAGCGAGCCTGCTCATCGGACAGATAGATCGTATCGCCATCACCGCGGCGCGTGCGCTTGTCAGCGATCAGGTCGAGCAGCGGCCCCATATCCATGATCGGCCAGGCTTTCGCAAGCAGCTGCTCACGCGCCGCGTTCGGGTCAGGTGCGCTGCGGATGATGCGAATGACCTCATCGATGTTCGCAACTGCCAGCGCAAGGCCGACCAGGACGTGGGCGCGGTCGCGCGCCTTGTTCAGCTCGAACTTGGTGCGCCGCGCGACCACTTCCTCACGGAACTGGATGAAGGCCTGCAGGACAGCGCGCAGATTGAGCTGTTCCGGACGCCCGCCATTCAGCGCCAGCATATTGACCGGGAAAGATGTCTGCAGCGGGGAGAAACGGAAAAGCTGGTTGAGTACCACTTCCGGGCTCGCATCCTTCTTGATCTCGACCACGACACGGATGCCATGACGGTCGGATTCGTCGCGCAGGTCTGCAATCCCCTCGACCCGCTTGTCGCGGACCAGCTCGGCAATCTTCTGCACCATTGTGGCCTTGTTCACCTGATAGGGAATCTCTGAAACAACAATGGCCTGGCGCCCGGACTTAACGTCCTCGATCTCTGTGCGTGCCCGCATCAGGACAGAGCCGCGCCCTTCCAGCAACGCCTTGCGGGAGCTCGCATGCCCGAGGATCAGACCGCCTGTTGGAAAGTCCGGCCCCGGCACGATTTCCAGCAGCGCCTCGTCATCGATGCCCGGCTCGTCGATCATGGCCAGCGTGGCATCGACCACTTCGCCCAGATTGTGCGGCGGGATGTTCGTCGCCATGCCGACAGCAATGCCGCCGCCGCCATTCACAAGGAGGTTCGGGTACTGCGCCGGCAGGACCATCGGCTCCTTGTTTTCCTGGTCATAAGTGTCCTGGAAAGGCACCGTATCCTTGTCGATATCGGCCAGCAGGTACTGCGCCGCCTTCGTCAGGCGCGATTCGGTGTAACGCATGGCGGCTGGCGGATCATTGTCGATCGAGCCGAAATTGCCCTGGCCATCGACCAGCGTCAGACCCATGGAGAAGGGCTGCGCCATGCGCACGAGCGCGTCGTAGATCGCGCTGTCGCCATGCGGGTGATAGGCCCCCATCACAGCACCGACGATATTGGCAGACTTCCTGTGCGCCTTGTCCGGCGTGTTGCCGTTGACCTGCATCGCATACAGGATGCGGCGGTGCACCGGCTTCAACCCGTCGCGCACATCCGGCAGCGCCCGGCTGACGATGACACTCATCGCATAGTCGAGATAGGAGCGCTTGAGCTCATCCTCGATATCGATGGGGTCTATGCCATCCTCATGCGGTGCCTGTGGGGTTTCCGGCTCTTCTGGCGGCGTGTTTTCGTCACTCACGGGCTTATATGCCTCTTCTTGCCTCAAGCAGGCGTCGAATCGCCCGCAATCATTGGCTCTCAGACTAGCAGGCTGCCCCCGCCTATACAAACCGGGGCGCCGCTTTTCAGCAGCGCCCCGGCCAGGTCCTCAGCTTGCCCGAAAGACGCGTGACTACAACAGGTCGCCGCCCGCCGCCGCCGCCGTCGTTCCGTCCTTCTTGAAGGCCCTGATGACGTTCTTGCCGGTGATCCATTTGTGGACCTCATCCGGCCCGTCCACGAGCCGCTGCGAGCGGATATGGGTGTACCAGGCAGCAAGCGGCGTATCGAGCGAATAGCCAAGCGCCCCGTGCAGCTGGATGGCGGTATCGACGACCTTGTGAACCATGTTCGCAAGAAAGACCTTGGCAATGCCGTTCTCCTGGCGAAGGTCCATGCCATTCTCCGCCTTGTAGGCGATATGCATCAGCATGAGGCGCGCGATGTAGAGCTGGCTCGCGCATTCGGCCAGCATGAACTGGACGCCCTGGCGATCCTCCAGCCCCTTGCCGAAGGTGGACCTGCTGGTCACGCGCTCTGTGGCAAGGTCCAGCGCGCGCTGCGCCATCGCAACATTGTGCATGCCGTGGCGCAGCCGGCCATAGGCCAGCCTGTGCTGGCCCATGGCAAAGCCCTTGCCCTCGCCGCCCAGCAAATTCTCCTGCGGCACGCGAAGGTTCTCGAGCTTCACCTCGGCATGGCCGCCGCCCATCATCTCATAGAGAGGGCCGTGCACGGCCATGGTCGGGATATCGCGAACGATATTGTACCCCTCATTCGGCAGCTCGACGATAAAGGTCGAGAACTGCTCATGGCGCGGCGCCTCCGGGTTCGTCTTCGCCATGACCACCGCGATATCGGCGACGCTGGCGGCGGAGGAATACCATTTCTCGCCATTCAGAACGTAGTGGCTGTTGCCGTCCTTCTCGGCACGCGTCTGCATGCCTGTCGCATCGGCGCCCGCCGCCTTCTCCGTCATGGAATAGCAGACGCGCTTTTCGCCATTCAGGATGGGTTTGAGGAATTTCTCTTTCTGATAGTCCGTGCCATGCGCCAGCAGCGTCAGCATGGTCGCATCATCCGGCCCCTGCGAATTCATGGACAGGGCGCCGAGATGGCTCTGCCCAAGCTCCATCTGGACGAGCGCATTGGCCAGCGGGCCAAGCCCCATGCCGCCATGCTCCTCGGGGATGAAGGGCAGCCACAGGCCCTGCTTGCGCGCCTTGGCGCGCAGCTCGTTGAGGACGGTCTTGTAGTCCTCACCATTCTCGAGCCGCTTTTCGGCCGGGATACACTCATCCTGCACCCACTGGCGCACCTTCTCGCGGACCTTTTTCGCCTCTTCCGGAATCGTGAAATCAATCGCCATGTCTCTCTCCCTTATCTTGTCTTTCGCTGAGGCTAGGCGGGAATGAGCCCCCTGCACAGGCCTCACGCAGCGTCGCCCGGAACGGACAAAGCCGGACAGGACATACCGGCCCGGCAGCCTTGCGGTCGAGGCGGATGCGCCTAGTCTCCGGGCAGGACAAGGGAGACCACCGGATGCGATTTTCACAGACACGCCGCCAGTCGCTTCAGCTTATTGGCGCGGGGCTTATTGCTGGCTGCGCCGCCCACCCGGCGCGACGTCAGAACGCGGACGCCTCCGGAAGCTACCGCAGCGGGCCGGCCCTGCCCTTCCCGGTTCAGGAAATCTATCCCTGCGAACACGCCGGCCGCATCCACTTAGCGGGCGGCTTCATCGCAGAAGACGGCGCGATCACAGGCCCGACCGATGCGCATCACGCGCTCGACCCCGAGAGCGGGATCTGGCAACCACGCGGCGCCCTTCCCACACCCCGCCATCACCCGCAGCTCGTCAGTCTGGCGGGCAGCCTTTATTGTATTGGCGGGTTCGAGGCAGGACCGGAGGGGGGCTGGCAGATGCAGTCCACAGCCTGGCGTTACGATGAGGCCGCAGACACCTGGACCGATGCCCCGGCCCTGCCCGGCCCGAACGGCGAAAGCACAGCTGGCGTGATCGGCCAGACACTCTACCTCGCCGGTGGGCGCCAGCCGGCAGCAAGCCGAAACCTCGACTGGAACGACCACGCAGATACCGCAGCCCTGCTCGCTTTCGATGGCTCACACTGGGACCGCCTCGCGCCCATGGCCTATCCGCGCAACAGCGCAGCAGGCGGCGTTATCGACGGACGCCTGCATGTCGTGGCGGGCCGCACGGTCGAGGACGGCAATACACCGGTGCACGAGGCCTATGATCCCGCCACCGACCGCTGGGAAACACTGGCGCCCATGCCAAAGGGACAGGGCGGCCTTGCCAGCGGCGTTGTGGACGGAAAACTCTACACCTTTGGCGGCGAATGGTTTGAGGACGGAGGCGGCGTCTACCCCGATGCCTGGGTCTATGATCCAGATCGCGATAGCTGGGCCAGTCTTGCAGACATGCCAAAGCCCCGCCATGGCCTTGGCGGTGTCGCGCTTGGCGGTGATATCTATCTTATCGGCGGTGCCGCGCAGCGCGGCGGCAACCAGACAAGTGCGGCAGTTCAGATCTATACGCCTTGACCTTGCGTCCTGCCCGGGCAAATAGCGCGAATGGCTGATACATCCGAAACCGACGCGCCCATTGTCCCCCACAAATGGTATGAGGATGTGCAGGCGCTTGTCCTCGGCACATTGCTGCTCAGTTTCGGTGTCATCATGTACAGTGAGGCGATGCTGATCACCGGCGGCGTTGCCGGCACCAGCCTGCTGGTCGAGTTCGCCACCTCGCTGACCTTTGGCCCGGTCTTCTTTGTCCTGAATCTGCCCTTCTTCGCGCTCTCCATCCTGCGCATGGGCTGGGGCTTCACCCTCCGCACCTTCGCCTCCGTCGCGCTTGTCTCAGTTCAGACACGGCTTCTGCCAATGTGGGTGGATTTCGACTTTCTCGCGCCAGCCTACGCCGCTGTTGCTGGCGCGGCGATGATGGGGGTGGGCCTTGTCGTCCTGCTGCGCCACCGCGCGGGCATTGGCGGGGTGACGATCCTGTCCCAATTCCTGCAGGACCGCGGCATCATCCGGGCAGGCCTGTTTCAGCTCATCGTCGACCTGATCATCCTGGTGGTCGCGCTCTTCATGCTGCCATTGAAGCTCGTGGCACTGTCTATCGTCGGCGCGTTCGTTCTGAATCTCACCGTCGCGATCAATCACCGCCCCGGCCGCTATCGCGGGATGAGCTAGAGCCTATCGCTCCGCTTCTTCAGACTGATCGACGGGCCGCGGGCGCAGGTCGCTCATCTCGATATGCCATTTGCGCTCTTCGGTTGACGCGCCGGGCACATCGTTCACGCGGCTGAGGAGAAGCGGGCCTTCCATCCGATAGGCATCGCCATTGTCCAGCTCGCCTTCCATGGTGACCGGCACCTCATAATAGAGCGTCCCGGCAGCACCTTCCTTACGCGCTTCGCCGAAGCTGATATCGATGGTGCGGTACTTGCTGAACGCGACTTCGAACTCTTCGGCATCCATACCGCTCGCCATGCCGCTTTCGCCCCAGACCTGACGTGCCGTTTCCCACTCACGCGATTCCAGCGCATCGGCCCAGCGCTGAGCCACGTCCGCAGGATCGCCGGCATCGACGGGTGGCATGGAAGGATCGACAGGCTGGTCTTCCTCACCGGCTGCAGCCTCATCCTCGATGGCATTGTCCACCAGAGAGGACTTATCGCTGCCCATACTGGCCTCGTTCCCGGTCGCGTCAGAGACGTTGACGGACTCGCCGCCGGGCCCGCAGGCGGTCATGGCAAGGCAGGCAAAAGGGATAAGGGCGTATTTGATCATGTTCTGGAAGCTCCCGTCAGACCGGGTAAAAACGGCCAGCCTGACGAGGCGTTCCCTGGGACTGCGACGTGGCTCAGTCTGACGGCATCGACCCGGAAGCCGAGCCGGCCAGCGGCCAGCGACACCCGAGACCCAGAAGGGCCTGCCCTAGAACGGGATCTCGTCTTCAAAGTCCTGATTGAAATCCTGCGGCGGACCGTCAAGCTGACGCGGACCACCGCCGCCACCGCCACCATAGCCGCCGCCGCCCATACGGCCGCCACCGCCGCCGCCCTGGCCACCGCCGGCGCTATCCAGCATCACCAGCGTGCCGTCGAAGCCCTGCAGGACGACTTCGGTGGAATAGCGGTCATTGCCACTCTGATCCTGCCATTTGCGGGTCTGGAGCTTGCCCTCGATATAGACCTTGGAGCCCTTCTTCAGGTAATTCTGTGCCACCCGGACCAGACCGTCGGAGAAGATGGCGACCTGATGCCATTCGGTGCGCTCGCGGCGCTCCCCGGTATTCTTGTCTTTCCAGGTGTCGGAGGTCGCAATGCGCAGATTGCACACCTGGCCGCCATTCTGGAACTGACGCACTTCCGGGTCGGCGCCCAGATTGCCAATAAGGATGACCTTGTTCACTGAGCCTGCCATGTCGCGCTCCATTCATTACGGCTTCGAATCCAGCCTTGGGTGTAATACGTCACTTGGCGCCTGTCGCCCTCACACCCCATATTTCCACAATCGGCAGCCTAAATGGCTGCAGACGGCATAATGTTCATTTTTTGTTCTGGTCGTCAAGCTGGACTCCAGTTACACATGATACTTCAACGCAAGACGAGGCGCGGTCCCGAAAGGCTATGTCGATGACGTCACCCGATCTTCGCATGATCCGCGTGCGCGGCGCGAAAGAACACAATCTGAAGAATGTCGATGTCGACATTCCCCGCGACAAGCTCGTCGTGCTGACGGGGCTGTCCGGTTCGGGCAAATCCTCGCTTGCCTTCGACACGATCTATGCTGAGGGCCAGCGGCGCTATGTCGAGAGCCTTTCTGCCTATGCGCGCCAGTTCCTGGAGCTGATGCAGAAGCCGGATGTGGAGAGCATTGAAGGGCTCTCGCCCGCCATCTCCATCGAGCAGAAGACAACGTCGAAGAATCCGCGCTCGACCGTCGGCACCGTCACCGAGATCTACGACTATATGCGTCTTCTCTGGGCGCGCGTCGGCATTCCATATTCGCCGGCCACGGGCCTCCCCATCCAGAGCCAGACCGTCTCTGAAATGGTCGACCGGACGATGGACCTGCCGGAAAAGACCCGTCTTTACCTGCTCGCGCCGATGATCCGTGGCCGCAAGGGTGAGTACAAGAAAGAGTTCGCAGAGCTCCTTAAGAACGGCTTCCAGCGCGTGAAGGTGGATGGCGAGTTCCACGACCTCGAAAGCCCGCCCACGCTCGACAAGAAGTTCAAGCACGACATCGACGTCGTCGTGGACCGGGTCGTCATCCGCGAAGGCATGGAGCAGCGTCTCGCCGAGAGCTTTGAGACCGCCCTCGGCCTCGCAAATGGCATCGCCGTTCTGGAATACGCAGACCTCGAAGAAGGTGAGACAGAGCACAAGCGCATCACCTATTCGGCCAATTTCGCCTGTCCTGTCTCCGGTTTCACCATTCCGGAGATTGAGCCGCGCCTCTTCTCGTTCAACAATCCGTTCGGCGCCTGCCCGGCCTGTGACGGGCTCGGCGAACAGTCAAAAGTGGACCCGGAACTCGTCGTACCGGACAAGGATCTCTCCCTTGCCAAGGGCGCCATCGCTCCCTGGGCACGCGCTGCCTCTCCCTATCAGACTCAGACGCTGCAGGCGCTTGCCGACCATTACGATTTCGACCTCGACACCGCCTGGAACAAGCTCAAACAGCCCGTGCGCGACGTGATCCTCAACGGCACCGGCGATGAGGAAATCCAGTTCGTCTATGATGATGGTCTGCGCCGCTATGAGGTGAAGAAAACCTTTGAGGGCGTCATCCCCAATCTCAATCGCCGCTACCGCGAGACCGACAGTCAGTGGGCGCGCGACGAGATCTCGAAATTCCAGTCCGCCGCCCCCTGCCCGGCCTGTAATGGCAAGCGTCTGAAGCCCGAAGCCCTGGCCGTGAAGATCGACAATCTGGACATCTCGGATGCGGCCGAATTCTCGATCAAGCATGCCGGCGACTGGTTTACGCAGGTCGTCGACACGCTGAATGACCAGCAGAAGGAAATCGCGACCCGCATCCTTAAAGAGATCAATGACCGGCTGATCTTCCTCAACGCGGTGGGCCTCGAATATCTCTCGCTATCGCGCGCATCCGGCACCCTGTCGGGCGGCGAGAGCCAGCGCATCCGCCTTGCCAGCCAGATCGGCTCGGGCCTTCAGGGCGTGCTTTATGTCCTCGACGAACCCTCCATCGGCCTTCACCAGCGCGACAATGAACGCCTGCTGGAAACACTGAAACGCCTGCGCGACCTCGGCAATTCGGTGCTCGTGGTGGAGCATGATGAAGACGCCATCCTCACGGCCGACCATGTCATCGATATGGGCCCGCGCGCCGGTGTCCATGGCGGCGAGATTGTCAGCCAGGGGACGCCGGAAGAGATCATCGCCGATGAAAACAGCCTCACCGGCGCCTTCCTCAATGGCAAGGAAGAGATTGCCATTCCGCCCAAGCGGCGCCTCAAGAAGAAATCCCGCTCGCTGACCATAAAAGGCGCGACCGGAAACAACCTCAAGAATGTCGACGCGACCATCCCGCTCGGCACGTTCACGGCAATTACAGGCGTCTCCGGGGGTGGCAAGTCCACGCTTATCATCGAGACGCTCTACAAGGCGCTGGCCCGCAAGCTGAATGGTGCCTCGCAGGCCCCTGCCCCCTATGAGGGCCTCGAAGGGCTGAACCATCTCGACAAGGTCATCGATATCGACCAGTCGCCCATCGGCCGCACGCCGCGCTCCAACCCGGCGACCTATACCGGTGCCTTCGGCCCGATCCGCGACTGGTTCGCCGGCCTGCCCGAAGCCAAGGCGCGCGGCTACAAGCCAGGCCGCTTCTCCTTCAATGTGAAGGGCGGTCGCTGCGAGGCGTGTCAGGGCGACGGCGTGATCAAGATCGAGATGCACTTCCTGCCGGATGTCTACGTCACCTGCGAGACCTGTGACGGCAAGCGCTATAACCGCGAGACGCTGGAGGTTCTCTACAAGGGCAAGTCCATCGCCGACGTGCTCGACATGACGGTGGAGGAGGCTGAGAAATTCTTCCACGCCGTGCCCAGCATCCAGTCCAAGATGGAAACGCTGAACCGCGTCGGTCTTTCCTATATCAAGGTCGGCCAGCAGGCGACGACGCTCTCAGGCGGCGAGGCCCAACGCGTCAAACTCGCCAAGGAGCTGTCCAAACGCGCCACCGGCAAGACGCTCTATATTCTGGATGAGCCGACAACGGGCCTGCATTTCGACGATGTGCGCAAGCTCCTCGAAGTGCTCCATGAGCTGGTCGATTCCGGCAACACCGTTCTCGTGATCGAGCACAATCTCGACGTCATCAAGACCGCTGACCATATCATCGATATCGGCCCTGAGGGCGGCGATGGGGGCGGGAAGATCGTCGCCATCGGCACACCGGAAGAAGTTGCCGCCAAGAAGGATAGCTGGACCGGCCGTTTCCTCGCCGAGACCTTCCGGCGCCAGGATGAACGACGCGCCGCCTATGCCAAACGCCTGAAAGCCCAGAAGGCGGCGGAGTAGCGCCGCCCTCCTCATCTAGCTCATGCAAATACGTCCGGCGCCTGCGCGGTCCCGCCACCGCGCGGGTCGGTCTTTGCCGCAAGACCCGCAGGGCCGGCCCAGACATAGAAAAACAGGCCCTGCAGCATGAGCAGCACGACATAGGTACCTATGGCCGGTGCAAGGAACTCGGCCTTCAGGAAGAACATCAGCACCTCTGCCGGATTGGCTTCCATCTGGTCGATATCATTGAAATTCGACATCAATGTTGCCACCAGCGCCGCTGCGCCAGCCGAATAGGCGATGGTAAAGATGAACCAGAACGCCACGGCCAGGATGGCATAGGCAAAGAAGAGCGGCAGGACGCGCCCGCGGCTTGCACCCCATGCATGGAAGAAGTGGACCCTGCGGTCGCGCACCGTCAGCGCCGAGGCGGGTGACAGGCGGACCGCGACATAGGCCCAGGCCAGTCCCGTAACAAGGAAGACAGCGGGAAACCCAAGGCCCAGAAAGAATGTTTCGCCATCCCCGATGGTGACGAAGATGGCAATCAATATGCCTGCAAGGATGAGGCTCAGCAGATAGCTGATGATAAAGAACACAAACCACAGAAGCCCCACCAGCAGCAGGCGCAGCTCATCGCCGCCCAAGCTGAGCCGGAAGCCTTCCTCGCGCACATAGCGCCGGTGGATCGCTGCTTCGAAGACCACCCAGAACAGCACGCCAAGGATAATGAGCAGGATCCATGAAAAGGCGATCCGGCCCACCATCCCGGTCACCTCACGCGTGAGGATGATTTCCACCTCTTCTCCCGCGATCAGTCCTTGCGCCGCGCGCAGCGCCGTATCGAAGGCCACTTTGATCAACGGCTGGAACAGGAAATAGGCCAGACCCGCCATCAGCGTCACGCCGGCAAGATAGGTCAGCGCATATTTCCAGATGAAGCCGCCCGGTCCGCTTGCCCGCGCGAAATGGAAAAGGGCATTGGCGAAACTGAAACGATGAGTCACGACGCCCTCCCCCCAGCCGCCTTTTCCCCTTAAGGTGAGCCCTCAGCCAAACGTCATATCAGCGTCAACGCGATTGGGCGACAGCCTCTGGTAAAGCGCGGCCGAAAGGCCGTGTCCCAGCCAGTAAAATGGCGCGAGCAGAAACACGCACAGGCCGACCAGGCCGGCAAAGGCCGCATCGCCAAGCTCGGCCCCGGCGCCGGGCGGCAGGGCATAGACGCTGACGATCACCGTTCCCCCGCCCACATGCAGGACAAGGGAGGCCACCAGCGACAGGACAAGCCACGGAATCAACTGAAGGCCCACCCAGAGAAGCGCGATCCTCGCCACGTGTTTTGACGTCCACGGCCAGCTTCTGAATATGGTGACATGCCGCTCTGCCACCGTTGCCGCGCCGAACAGGAAGAGGCGAAGCCCCAGCCAGACCAGCGCGCCAGCAGCGATCACCAGCAGGGCATAGAGAATGATCGCCGCCCCGGAGTCCGATAGCGCCTCAACAGAGCGCCAGATGTCACCCGCTGACTGTCCGCCCTGCGACGGGTCATAGCCGGAGGCATCGATCAGCACGCTCGAAAAGATCGAGAAGAACAGCATCAGAAGAAAGATCAGGATGGCGAACAAGGCATAGACCGCCAGGTTCGCGGCAAACAGCCTGATCGTGTCCCGCATCGTGCTGCCCGTGCCTGCTTCCGGCAACAGCCGCCTGTACATGGTGGCGGACCAGAAACTGCCCGTGAAGATGACCACCGCGCCCAGCAGCGTCCAGTAAAAGAACGGCTCACCGCCCGCCTGCGCCAGCCGGTTCACATAGGTCTGCCCCGCCACCGCCGCCGCCAGCAGGAAAAGCCCCGGCAGCGTCGCAAATGCAACGGCGCGCGCATTGGCGATGGCGTCCCTCGAAATGGATGCGGTCTGCAGGGTGGAGGCGGTCATTCTGCTGCGTCGTGCCTGCTGCAGCCACTGGCGGAAGAACCAGCAACTGCGTTGCCGGTTCTTCCCCGTGGAAACTTACTGATTTGCACTGCAGGAGAGCCCTGCCTGCATCACGAAGCTGACGAACTGGCCCTGTTGTTCAGGCGACAGATCATTCATCATGTCCTCTGCAGCCGAATCCCCTTCGCGCGCCGCTTTGGCAAACTTGTTGTAGAGGTCGGAATCCAGGTTTTCCTTGGCCGCATCGGCCATGCACTCGCAGGCTTCCTTGTTCATGCCGCCGTCCTCGACGCATGAGTCGACGATGGCCTCATGATTGCCACCGCCGCAAGCGGCCAGAACAAGAAGGCCAGCAGATGCGAGTACAAACTTTTTCATCGGAATAAGTCCTTTGGTAATTCCTATTTAAGGCTCGATAATTTCACGAAATTCCTGCCAATGCCAGCGCAATCAGGTCATTCGCGGCGCAGAAGCCTGTCCCAGCTAAGGCGGCCCTTGCGCCGCTCAAGGAAGTCGGTCTTCACCGCCATACGGTCATAGTCTTCGCGCACCCAGTCCATGAAAGATTTTCCGCTCTCGGCAGTATCCTTGAGGTAGGCTTCAAAAAACGCGTCCAGCATACCGGTCTTGCCGGATTTGACGTGAAGATATTTGCCCGACAGCTGCTCCAGCGCCTTCTTCACCGGCTGGCCCTGGCGGAAGATCATGTAGAACGCGCTCATCAGCCCGGCCCGGTCCGCCCCGGACTTGCAATGCATCAGCGCTGGATAGTCGATGGTTTCGAAGAGGTCACGCGCCGCCTCGATTGTCTCCACCGTCGGCGTGTCGCGTGAAAAGACCTGGAAATCGACCAGCTTGATGCCAGCCGCGTCACAGGCTTCCTTCTCCAGAAGATAATAGCCCTTCGTGCTTTCCCCGCGCAGATTGATGATGGTGCGGATACCGCGCGCTGCGGCATGTTCGGCGACCTGCCGCGGATTGGGCTGGTTCGAGCGCCACATCTCCGGGCTGATCTGGTGCAGGTTCTGGAAACCCTCGCGCAGGAAGCCATGATCGCCAAGGATCAGCTCACGCTGCGCACGCAGCCGCCCGCCCGCGCTCGTCATGTCCGCGGCCACATGCGGCGGCTTTTTGCGCTTCTTGCGCTTTTTCTTCGGCGTCTCGCCCTCGGGCTTGTCTGGCGGCGGTGTCGTCATGGCGAAACGGGCTATCCCGCCGCGCGCCCGGACGCAAGAATAAGCGCGCACCGCTTAAACCTGCCGGTAACCTGCCCTGCCTAGGCTGCAAGCACAGACCGGCCCACACAGGGACAGGGGATGAAACTCAATCGGCTCAGTCGCGGCATCCTGCTGGCAAGTGCAATCCTTGCCGGCAGCTATATGCCAGCCGACGCCGACACCATCCGCCTCGATCCGACATCCCTCGAAATCGGCATCGCCGCAGGTGAGCGCCAGCGCGATCTCCTCACCCTCACCAATGAAACCGCCGAAACGCTGGACCTCACCCTTGGTCTCGCAGACTGGGCCCTGTCCAGCGACGGGGAGCTGACGCTGATCGCGCCCGGCGATACCGAAACCTCTGCTGCCGGCTGGGTGCGTGTCTCGCCGGGATTTGTCACCCTCGCCCCCGGTGAGCAGCGTGACATCCTCATCGACATCATTGCCCCGTCAGATTTTGAGAAGACCGGCGCACGGCGCACCGCGCTTCTCGCTTCCAGCATTGCCCCGGACACCCGTGCCGGCCACAACAACACCCTGCGCAAGCTTGAGGTCGCAAGCCTTGTCTATCTGACCGGCCCCGGCGCCTACAGTCAGCCAGCCATCCGCGATGTCACGCTTTCAAAGGAGCGCGGGACCGCCAGGCGCATCGATCTCATGATCGAGAATACCGGCAGCGCCCATGCCCGTCTTCAGGGCAGCATAGAGATTGATGGGAAAGGCCGGGCGGTCACCATCCCGCTCGCCAGTCTTGTCGTATTGGGGAAGAGTTCGCGGACGTTCAGCATGCCGGTGCGCGAGGTCCTGCCCGCAGACGCGCGGGTCAGTGTAACCCTCATCGACATGGCCGCGCCGCAGTCACCGGAAGGCCGGTCTGCCCTGCCACGCTACACCGCGCCGCTCACCAATCAGGCATCTTTCCGGTAGCCGAGACCTTCCAGCATCGACACCGCCTCATAAAGCGGCAGTCCGACAATCGCCGTGTAGGAGCCATTGATCCGTCTGATGAAAGGTGCCGCCTGCCCCTGGATCGCATAGCCACCGGCCTTGCCCACCCCGTCGCCCTGCTGCGCATAGCGCTCGACCTCAGAGCCGGTGAGCCGCTTGAACACGACACGCGATGTCACGACCCGGACAGATATCCGCCCATCCGGCGCGCAGACTGCCAGACCTGACAGCACCTGATGCGCCCGCCCCGAAAGCAGGCCCAGGCACTCGGCCACCTCGCTGGCATCGCCCGCCTTGGGCAGCATGCGCCGGCCCAGCGCAACCACTGTGTCCCCCGCAAGGGTAAAACAGCCGGCCTCATGGACATGCAACGCCTTTTCGCGCGCAAGGCGTTCGGCCAGCGCGGCGGGCGTTTCGTCTTTTAGCGGGGTTTCGTCAATATCGGCGGGCTGGACACGGTCTGGCACAATCCCGGCCTGTGCCAGCAAGTCGAGCCGCCTCGGACTCGCGCTCGCCAATATCAGGGGCGCGCGCGTCGCTAGGGTCATGACTATTTGAAGCGATAGGTGATCCGGCCCTTGGTCAGATCATAGGGCGTCATTTCGACGAGCACCTTGTCGCCCGTCAGGATACGGATGCGGTTCTTGCGCATCTTGCCGGCTGTATAGCCGATGATTTCGTGATCATTCTCCAGCTTCACGCGGAAGGTCGCGTTCGGCAGCAGCTCCATGATCGTTCCGTTGAACTCGATCAGTTCTTCTTTTGACATTGGCACTCCTTGTTCAGCCACAAAAGGGAAAGACGGCCCTTCCGCGCGGCAGATATGGCGCGGTTCGTAACTTTCGTCACGTGGAAGAGCAAGCCGTAAAACACGGCGGCTGCGGCGCCCGCGCCTGCCGGAAGTAACGGCTCGAGGGGGGATTTGGTGCCAGACACCGCAAATTTCAATTGCGCACCGGCCATCAAGGTGCCGCCCGGCCTGTGCCTCCATCCGGCATTTCCTATGCCGACGGGCCGCGTGTCTGGCCTGCATGCAGGGCACAGATCAGCGTGAAAAGCCGGCGGGCAGTATCGAAATCCACCTCGATCTTGTTCTCCAGCCGCTCTGCCAGCAGCGTCGAGCCCTCATTGTGAATGCCCCGCCGCGCCATGTCGATCGCCTCGATCTGATGCGGGCTCTGGGTCTTGATCGCGGAATAGTAATTCTCGCAGATCATGAAATAGTCCCGGATAATTCCCCTGAAAGGCGAAACCGACAGGATGAACATGTGGACCTTGGTCTGATCCTCCAGCCGGATGTCGAACACCAGCTTGCGCTCAAGCATGGAGAGGTGGAGCACATAGGGCCCACTCTCATCGCCGATCACGCCGAAAGAGTTTTCCTCGATCAGGTCGAAAATGGCGACGCGGCGCTCATGCTCTGCGTCAGGACCGCTGGACGAGAGCGTTTCCTCATCGATTTCGACGGCGACCAGACGCTTATCCGCCATCTCCCCCACCGCTATTGGTGCGAATGGAAACCGACCGCGCATGCGCCGGCAGGCCCTCGGCCTCAGCCAGGCGAAGCACGGAGGGCGCAAGGCTCGCAAATCCTTCCGGCCCGGCGCGCTGGATACTCATCCGCTTCATGAAATCAGTCAGGCCCAGGCCGGAGCTGAAGCGCGCCGCCCGGCTGGTCGGCAGGACATGGTTCGACCCCGTCACATAGTCGCCCAGCGCCTCTGGCGTGTAATGACCAAGGAAGACCGCGCCGGCATGCCGGATCTGCGGCAACAGCATGTCCGGATCGCTGATAGCGAGCTCCAGATGCTCGGCCGCGATCTCGTTGGCAATGTCTGCGGCCTGGTCAAGATCCTTCGCCAGGATGATGGCCCCATGGTTTTCCCAGGCGCTGCGGGCGCGCGTCTCTGTGGACAGGCTTTTCAACTGCTTTTCCACAGCTTCTTCCACAGCCTTACCCACAGGCTTTTCCACAGTGATCAGAATCGACTGGGAGGATGTATCGTGCTCGCACTGGCTGAGAAGGTCGGCCGCGATCCAGTCGGGATTCGCGCTCTCATCGGCAACCACCAGAATCTCCGACGGGCCTGCAATCGTATCGATGCCAACCCGGCCGAACACCTGCCGCTTGGCCTCTGTGACATAGGCATTGCCGGGACCGACAATCTTGTCGACCGGCGCCAGATGCCCTGCCCCAAAGGTCAGCGCGGCAACGGCCTGCGCCCCGCCAACCGGGTAATACTCATCGACACCAGCCTTAAGCGCGGCATAGGCCACCGCACTGGAGAGCTGCCCGCCCGGCGCAGGCGCCGTCATCACGACCCGTTTCACCCCGGCGAGCTTGGCCGGCACGGCATTCATCAGGACCGAACTTGGATAGGAGGCGAGCCCGCCCGGCACATAGACGCCAACACTGTCGAGCGGCGTCCAGCGCCAGCCCAGTTCAATGCCCTCGGCATCCTTGAAGAAATTGTCGCTCGGGCGCTGGCGCTCATGATAGGCCTCGATGCGTGCCGCTGCGAAATCTATGGCCTCGCGCAATTCCGCCGGGCACCCGGCTGCAAGCGCATAGAGGTCCACATTGTCGGACTGCAGAGTCACCGGATCCAGAGTCAGCCGGTCGAATTTGGACGTATAGCGCGCAACGGCTTCGCCGCCCTTCTCGCGCACATCGGCGAGGACATCTGAAACCGTCTGCGCGACATTCTCCACTTCGCCGCGCGGCTCATCCAGAAACGCCTTCAGCGCGTCGGCAAAGTCGCCCCTGGTGCCGTCAATCCATCTGCCCATCAGCGTCTCCTGCGCTCATGCTCTGGCATGCGGCGCGTCGTCCATTCATAGTCACTGTCGAGAAGAGTGGCGTCCAGCACCTCAACTTCAAGCGCCAGCTCACCGTCGCCTGCGAAATGCAGGCGCACAATACCGCCCGGCGGCTCTGGATTTGGCTCGAACTCGATGTTCAGGATCGAATAGACAAGGTCCGGGTCGGCCCGCGAAACGCCGCGGGTCTTGACCGCCAGCACGCCGTCAAAGGCCAGCAGCGACCGGATGCGCGTCTTCGGCGCGCGTTTCGGCTCGCCCAGCGCCTCTTCCCAGCGAAAGCGGTTGATCTCCAGCGAGAAACGGCGCTGACGGCTCTCATAGCGGAAGTTCTCCGCCTTGATCACGGCGTCCTGAACCGCCGCCGAGATGACGGTGAGGTCATCGCTGTCTTCAGCGATCAGCCGTAGCGGTGTCTGCTCTGCCATACTCTGGTCCCCGGCCTCTAGCCTTCATCCTCATCGCTGACCCGGCGCACATCGGCGCCCACAGCTCTCAGCTTGTCTTCCAGCCGCTCAAATCCCCGGTCGAGATGGTAGATGCGGCTGACTTCCGTTTCACCTTGGGCAGCGAGGGCCGCAATGACAAGAGAGACAGAGGCACGCAGGTCCGTCGCCATAACAGGGGCGCCTTTGAGCTTCTCCACACCTGTCACGATGGCTTCAGATCCCCGCACGGCAATATTCGCCCCGAGACGTGAAAGCTCGGGCGCGTGCATGAAACGGTTCTCGAAGATGTTCTCGCGAATGATGGAGGTCCCGCGCGCCAGCGACATGAGTGCCATGAACTGCGCCTGAAGGTCCGTCGGAAAACCGGGATGCGGCGCGGTGTCCACATTGACGGCCGTCAGCGGTTTGCCGGTCGTCTCGATCTCGATGGTCCCCGCCTCCTTGTCGGCCTCGACCTTCACACCCGCATTGCGCAGCGCATGATTGATCGCGCTCAGCGCGGCGACCGGCGCATTGGTCAGCGTGACATGACCGCCAGCAGCCGCCACGGCCATGGCATAGGTGCCCGCCTCGATCCGGTCCGACATCACCTTGTGTTCGGTGCCGTGCAGCTCATCGACGCCCTGAATGGTGATGGTTGAGGAGCCTGCCCCCTCGATCTTCGCGCCCATCGCGTTGAGACAGTCGGCAAGATCGGCAATCTCCGGCTCGCGCGCGGCGTTTTCCAGAACCGTCTCGCCCTTGGCCAGCGTCGCAGCCAGCATGGCGTGTTCCGTCGCCCCGACAGAGACAAAGGGAAAGACAATCTGCGCGCCCTTCAGCCCGTGGATCGCCGCCGCCTTCACATAGCCCTGTTCGACCAGCAGGTCCGCCCCCATCGCCTCGAAGGCCTGCAGATGCAGATCCACTGGCCGTGCACCGATAGCGCACCCGCCCGGCAAGGAGACCGTCGCATGGCCATAGCGCGCCAGCATCGGGCCCAGCACGTTGAAGCTCGCCCGCATCTTTCGCACCTGCTCATAGGGCGCGATCGTCGAGGTGAGGTTTTCAGCGTTCAGCCGGCACACCGTCTCGCCCTTGGGCCAGTAGACCTCAACCCCCAGCGTCTGCAGGAGCTGCGAGAGGAACCGCGTATCGGCCAGATTCGGCATATTCGTCAGCGTCAGCGGTTCAGCCGTCAGCAGGCAGGCCGCCATCAGCTTGAGGGCTGAGTTTTTCGCCCCCGAAATCGGGATTTCGCCGGAAAGCGGCCGTCCGCCAGTGATTTTGAGTTTGTCCATGGGCTGGTCTTATAGTGCGCCGCGTGGCCGGGGAAAGGCGCGAATGCGGTCATTCGCCGGCAGGGCTGCAGACACCCTAAAATGACCTGCCTGCCAGGCGGGCAGTTACCCCTTATCAGGCGCGGTCAGTCCTTGTCCTTCGGCTTGTCCTCACGCGCCTTCCGGGCGGCCTGTTTGCGCCTTTTGAGATTGTCGCGCAGCGCCGCTTTCAGCCTTGCTTCGCGCTCGCTCTCTGTTTCCTTAGCTGCCATTTGTTCAGCTCCATGTCTGAAACGGTCTTTTCATCATTCGCGGCATAAGCTAAGGGCGTGCCTCACACGATCAAATGCCGCGGTAGCTCAGTGGTAGAGCGCGTCATTGGTAATGACGAGGTCGACAGTTCAATTCTGTCTCGCGGCACCATTCATTTTCCGGCTTGCTTTGCAAAATTTCGATCCAGTGGATCGAAAACAGGAAATGAATGCCCCGGCAGGGGCGGTGCCTGCCCCTTCTCACAGACGCGTCCAGAACGGTTGCCTTCTCGCATTGCGATTCTGCGGTCGCCTTCTAATCGCGAACATCTGCCAGACGATCGCCCCGCGTGGGTGACTATCAAACGCGCCCCGAGACGTTTTTGCGCAGTACACCGACAATCCTGTAACCTAGGTTAAGTAGAGCGTCTTTGCCGGGCCGGGGTGTCATTTTAAAACCCGGCAAATGAACACTCTCCAATCACTTCTGACTGCTTCCATCAAAAGCGCGCCGACGGGCATGCTGGCCGGACTTGATAGCTCTCAAGATGCAGAGAGGACCAACTCCCCCATCGCCTTGGCGCGGCGCCTGGTGGCAGCGACCTACCGCTTTTTCAAGCGGAGCGTTTCCGAGAGGAGACGGCGACTGATCAGCAAGGCGGAGACCTCGTTCCGGCTTGCTGAGCTTGAGGACAAGCTCTTTGTCGCGATCCGCAACACCCCGCGTGAAACCCTGCAGCGTCTCGCCAAACGGCGCTCAGCCGACGCGGACAGCGCCGCAAGTCATCTGGCGGCCCGCGTGAAAATAGTCGCGCAGAACTGGCTCGATGCACGGTCGTACCAGTCTGCTGCAAACTCTACATCAGCGTGTGGTTAACTTGTTTGACACTCTTAATGCGTGTTCATGCGGTCGATGTCTGCCTGAAATACTGTCCGGATCCGGAGCGCAAGCCATGACCAGCGGAGACCCAGCCGAGCTGGCCGACATGAGCGGGGAAACCTTCCCTGCCGCGCTCCAGCTGGAGCCAGGGCGGCCCGACAACCTCAAACGCAAGGAACAGGATAAGTCGCGTCCGGAAATTTCAGTCCTGGCGCTCAAGATGGGCCGCGAACGAATCTTGATCTGCGAGAAAGGCTCCCGGAGCGGGGATCATGGTAATTAAACCCCGGTCCGACTCCCCTGCGGGCCCCTTATCGGCAGCGCTATCAGCGCTGCTGGAGCTCTCTCCACAGGAAGAAGCGGCGATCAGAGACCTCAGATTGGAGCCGCGGGACATCGCACCGGGAGAAGTCGTAGCGGACCTGAATGAACCGCCTCCCATTCTCGCAATCAAGAAGGGATGGCTCGCCGCTGAACGGAGCGATAGCCACGGACGGCGCCGGATTGTCGAAGTCCACCTGCCTGGCGACCTTGCCGGCCTTGCCGACCTCGCTTTGTCGGCATTGCCGTACCGTATCTATGCCCTGTCACACGCGACGATCTACACCTGCGGTCGGGACCAGCTGGAAGGCCTGCTGAGCGCCGCTCCGAGACTTGGGTGTGCCTTTGCCTTTCTATCCAGCGAGCTGCAGCAGCTGCAGTATGAACGCGCCTGTGCCGCGCGGACGGGCAGCGCCCTCGCCAGGCTCGCCCTCTTCATCCGTCAGACGATGAACCGGTTGAGCAGAGACCCGCATCACAGCGATGACCAGTTTCACTGCCCGATGACTCAGGAAGAGATCGGGGCGTTCATCGGCATCAGCAACGTCCATGTCTCGCGCACGATCAAGGCTCTCGAGTCGGAGGGCTGCATCGAACGGCGCAAATCCTTTATCCAGATCCTCGACGGCGAGGAGCTGGACAGGCTTGCCGGTCTGACCTTTGCGCCCCCTGTGCGCGACCTTTCCTGGCTCCCCGGCGAGACGGCGCGGCGGCCGGCCGACTTGTCCTGAGGCACTTTCCGGCCGTTCGCTCGACGTCCCGGCCTTGCAGGACATGACTGACGTGCCTCTGACCCCAAAGCAAAAGGGCCGCACCCTTCCGGCGCGGCCCTCCCGATTGGTTCGCTGTGGTGAGCCTTAACCGCCGAAACAGTTATCGCTCTTCAGCCAGTCATCGATGGCCTTCAGCGACTGACGATGATGGTCGGGCCACCATGGCAGGCTGTGCGGCATATCCTTGATCTCCACGAACTTCGCATTCACGCGGCCCTTGACCGCATTATAGAAGCCGCGGCCTTCCTTGATCGGCACGCGCACATCACGGTCGCCATGATAGACGAGGATCGGGATGTTCGCCTTTTCGGTGTTCTTGCTCGGATCCATACCGGCCAGCGTTTCGCCCTGGACGATGCGCTGGATACGGTCCTCGCTCACCAGGCGGTTGAACAGCGAGAGGTTTGAAACGCCGGCACCGGCAATCGCGCACTGATAGGGGCTGTTCTCGCGAACCGTCGCGGCAAAGGCTGCGAAGCCGCCATAGGAATAGCCGAAGATGGCGAGCTTGTCGGGATCGGCAATGCCCTGGTCGACGAGGTATTGCGCCCCGTCATCCTTGTCGTCCTGCATCTTCTGGCCCCACTCCTTGTCGCCCGCAAACCACAGCTCACGGCCGAAGCCGGTCGAGCCGCGATACTGGGGCTGGAGCACGGCATAGCCACGCGAGGTCAGGAACGGCACCCAGCCGGAGACGTCCCAGCCGGCATAGTCGCGCGCCCAGGGACCGCCATGCGGCAGGATAATCGTCGGGATACGCCCATCGGTTTCCGCCTCATACCCCTCCGGCAGAGACAGAAGGCCCGGCACTTTGAGACCGTCGCGGGCCGAATAATAGATCAGTTCCGTCGTGCCGATATCGGATTCGTCGATCCAGGGCCGGCTGTCACCAATCGCCGCGACCTTGCTCTTGTCGACCAGCATGTAATAGGTCGGCGGCTGGTCAGAGGCCTCGGTCGAGAAGAGGATACGATTGCGCTCGTCGGCTGTGTCGATCAGATCGACCAGCTGGCCCGGAAAGGCCTGCTCGAGCCCTTCCTGAATGGAGCGCATTTCCGGATCGAGCCAGTAGGTCTCGACCGTGGCCGCCGCATAGCGGAAGCCGAGCGGCTCGTTCCAGTTCTCTTCATCGGTGCCCAGGATAACGCTCGTCGCGGAAAAATCCGGGTGAGCGAAGACCGGGTCGGAACTGAATTCGTCCGTCTGCGGATCATAGAAATAGACTGCCGCCTTGTCCGAGAATTTGTCGGTGATCATGTAATAGCGGCCAGACGCCTCGTCATAGCCAGCCACGTCCATCTGATAACGGTTGGAGGCGAGGTAATCGAGCGCCTCCTCGTGCTCCATCTGGCCTGTGCTCTGGTTCAGCATATAGGTCTCGACACGCCAGTCGCCATCGCCGGCCGCCTCAATGCCCTGACGCACCAGGATCCGGCCATCGCGCGGGTCGGTGAAGGCGATCTGCTGGCGGCCAGATCCATTGTAGATGAAGGTTTTCGCTCCCGTCCGCATGTTCACGCGGTAATACTCTGTCTCGCCGTTGCCGACATTGAAGTAGCGGACGATGACCTGGTCTTCCTCAAGCGGCAGCCTATTGGCGATACTGGTCGTATTCTGGAGATCGCGGCACTGTTCGAGCTGCTTGCTGGCCAGACGTTCGGTGCCAAGACCCGCAATCCCTTCATCCAGATCATTGAGATCCTTGGAGCCGACATAGAATTTGGCCACAAAAGTCTTCACAGCGCCTGCGCCGCCACCCTCGGTACAATAGGTCTGACCGGTCCATGCCTGGCGCCCCGCGACGAAGACATTGTCCCCCGGCAGCGCCTGGATCGCAAAGAACCGCATCTTGTCGTTCGGCGGCGTGATCCGCGAAGGCACAAGCGGTTTGGAGGTGTCGATCGTCTCCGGCAAATCCCAGCTTGCCAGCGAAAGGGTTTCATTGTCCTCGCCCGGCGTCGCGATGAGGCCGACCACATAGGTCCCGTCATTCGACATCGAGAGACTGGAGATGTTCGGTTCCTTGGCAAAGGCCTCTATCGGTACCGGGTCAGCCTGTGCGCTGAGGGCCAGGCCAAGGGCGCCCGCAGCTATAAGTGAGTGCCGCTTCATAGAAGCTTCCTTCCATATTGAATTCATGGTTTGGACACTTGCCCATGCAACGCTTTCGGTCAACTTCGGGGCGCAGGCGCACGATTATACCCCCTAGAGGTTAAGCCGGGCATTTCCGGGCCCCTAATGTCACCGAAATGTCACACGATCGTCCCATGCGCACAAGCCGGTGCAACTGAGGGTTTACGGCTCTGTAATGTGGCAGGCATGCATAGGTATCCCGGCATTCAGGGCGGGACTCAGGGAATAAATCATTCCGATCTTAAAGGGGTATCCATGTCGATAAAGAACGATCTGCGGTATCTTGCGCTTGGCTCCGTAGCCTACAGCGTTTTCGCCTTTACGGGCGTTGCCTACGCGCAGGAAACCGACACAGACGAGCCGGTCATCACGACCGAAACGCAGGACGAGAGTGACGAGCCGGAAGCCCGTCAGGAACGCGTTGTCGTCACCGGCTCGCTGCTGAGCCGCGACGAATTCAGCTCGAGCTCGCCGATTCAGGTGATCACGGCTGAGACCGCCACGCTTGAAGGCCTCGTCGACACCGCCGACATCATTCAGTCTTCCAGTGTCGCGTCCGGTTCCGTCCAGTTCAACAACCAGTTCAACGGCTTCGTCGTTGAAGGCGGTACGGGCATCAACTCGATCTCGCTTCGCGGTCTCGGTGCCCAGCGCTCGCTCGTTCTTCTCAACGGCAACCGCCCCGGTCCGGCTGGTACGCGCGGCCAGGTCGGCTCGTTTGACCTGAACGTGATCCCCGATTCCATGATCCAGCGCGTCGAGATCCTCAAGGACGGCGCTTCGTCGATCTACGGTTCTGACGCTGTTGCCGGTGTTGTGAACATCATCACCCGCACCTCGATCGACCGTCCGGAAATCAATGTCGCCGTCAACGCTCCCTATGGTGGCGGCGGCGCAAGCTATTCCGTCGATGGTGCCTATGGCTGGAACTTCGATGCAGGCAACATCCTTGTCGGCGCCGAATACCAGAAGGAGGAAGCCCTCCGCGTCGGTCAGCGCGACTACCTGAACTGCCAGGAAGACCTGGTCTATGATCCGGACACCGGCCAGCGGGTTGACCGCGAGAACCGCTCCATCACCGGCGGCCTCACCACGCGCAACTGCTCGAACATCTACATCAACACCTTCATCGACGCGCTCAGCGGCGACCGTTACATTCCGTCCCCGGACGGTGTGACCGTTGGTCCGGTGCCGGGCTATCGCCCCCGCCAGAACGAGCGCTACAACACCGGAACACCCGGCGTGGCGTTCTATGAAGACGTTCTGACCGATCCGCGTCAGCAGTCAACCATGGCTATCAACGAGACTGAGCGTGTCAGCCTCTACGGTCTTGGCAATATCAATGTTGGCTTCGCCGACTGGACGACCGAACTTCTGTACACCACCCGTGATACGACCGCAGAAGGCTGGCGTCAGTTCTTCCCGCTCATCGGCGGCGCGTCGGTGGCCGGATTCGGCCTCGATTACGCAGACAACCCGACCTATGATAACCCGCTGAACTCTGCCGTTCAGCCGGTCATCATCTTCCCCTCGAATACCGATGTGACCGTCGACTATTACTACGGTTCTACCTCGCTTGACGGCGATTTCGGTAATACCGGCTTCCTGTCGAACTGGAACTGGAGCGTCGGCGGGTCCTATTCGCGTTCGGAAGGCGATTACACCAACAATGTCATCCTTGCCGACCGCTCTGGCGATGTAGATTTCGATGCTGACGGCCCGTCTATCGACTATTTCGATCCCCGTATCCTCGCCGGCAACTTCACCGACGCCGAGTACGATTTCCTGACCACGCAGGACACCGGCAACACGGTCTATGAGCAATGGCTCGTGAGCGGTGTCGTGACCGGCGAGCTGTTTGAGCTTCCGGCCGGCGCTGTTGGGGTGGGTCTCGGTGTCGAATACCGTGACTTCAGCATTGATGACCAGCCAGGTCAGGAGTCGCTCGACGGAAATGTCTGGGGCGGCAGCTCCGCTCTCATAACCAAAGGCTCCGACAACGTGGCTGAGATCTATGGTGAGGTCGAAGTGCCGATCCTGGCAGGCCAGCGCTTCGCAGAAGAGCTGTCCCTGAACCTCTCTGGCCGTGCGTTCGATTATGAGTCCTACGGCTCGGATTCGGTCTACAAGGTTGGTCTCAACTGGCAGGTCATCCCGACGGTTCGCTTCCGCGGCACCTACGGCACCTCCTACCGCGCCCCGGCTCTCTATGAGCTGTTCCTCGGTAACCAGACGTCCTTCCTCAGCCAGACTGCGATCGACCCGTGCATCAACTATGGTGAAAGCTCGAACGAGAACATCATTGCCAATTGCGCGGCCGAAGGTATTGCGCCGGACTATACCGGTGCAGGCTCTTCCGCCACGATCGTCTCAGGTGGCGGCGCCGGTCGTCTGGAAGCCGAAACTTCCACGGCCCAGACCTTCGGTGTGATCTATACGCCAACCTTCGCGGACCTCAACGTCGCTCTCGACTACTTCGAGATCGAAGTGAACGATCAGGTTGCTCAGCTCGGCGCGGACGTTATCATCGGCGGTTGCTACGGCTCCCAGAACTACCCGAACGAGTTCTGTAACCTGTTCGAGCGTGCCCCGGGCGACGACCCGACCCGCGCTAACAACATCACGGACGTCACGGACAACTTCCTGAACGTGAACGAGCAGGTGAGCCGCGGTCTCGATGCCACGATCCGCTATACCCATGACTTCGACATGGGCACGCTGATCTATGAAGGCCAGGCCACCTGGACCTTTGAAGACCTTCAGCGTCTGTTCAGCGCGGACGCGGAATCTGGCTTTGAGGATGACGACTTCAACGGCAGCATTGGTGATCCGCAAGTGACCGCCAATATGCGTCTGTCCTGGGAAACCGGCGACTGGACGGTGAGCTGGTTCTCCGACTTTGTCGGCCGGATGTCCAACGCTTACCTGTCTTCGGATTCGGTACGTGGCTACTTCGGTTATCCGGGCGGCGCACGCTATATCGATGACACGGAAGCTGTCTGGTACCACGACATCTCTGCACGTTGGGAACAGGACACCTGGGCCCTGACCGTCGGCATGTCTAACGTCTTCGACGAAGAGCCGCCGATTGTCTCAACCGATGTTGCAAGCCGCCGCGGCAATGTGCCGGTTGCTGCATCACAGTATGACCTACTTGGTCGTAGTGGCTTTGTCCGGGTCCAGAAGACCTTCTAGGCTTTCGGATACATCCATCTAAATGAAGGCGGGCCGTTTTTATCGGCCCGCCTTTTTTCTTGCGCCTTTAGTCTGCGGCGTCGCGCTTGGGACCACGGTCCCCGAACCACCACAGCGTTGCCGTGGTTGCCGCGAAGGTCGCCGTTCCGCGCTATCTCGCCAGAACTTCCACTGGGTGTCGGTGCAAAACACAGGAAGCCCGCCACGACACTGGCCCAGGCCATATTTTTCTGATTATTGAACCGGATCTTTCTGACAGAAATTGCGCGCCACCGTGGCTGAGTACTCATCCAGACTGGGTAGCCCCGCTTCAGCCCGCAATTCATCGACTTTGTCTGGGTTTTCCAATTCGAAAGGCTGCCAGAGCCCACCACCAACACAATATCCCTGGGTGCCGTATATCTGGCGTCTGTCTTGTTCTATTCGAATTCTATCTTTCAAAAACGCTATGTTTGAATAGCTCGTATTTCCATGCCGCCAGCTCTCTTCCATCATCTCCAATATCGACGATTGCCAATCGAGATCGGGGTGATGTTGCACCATTAAGAATGCCGCACTTTCCGCATCGGGGCCGCACCTGGCCTTCGAGAACCATCCATGTTCCTGAACTTCCCCCGCCAACCATCTTTTATGATTATGATCAATCTCGTCTTTGACAGCGGCATATTCTTCCGGAGGCAGAGCGAAAACATCCACCTCTTCAAGTTCTTGCCCTCTATACTTCAGCAGCTCTTCGCTCATATAAGAGTCAATTGCAGCCCGCTTATACAATTCACCAAGATTGCATGCATCCTCAGGGCCGGCCTGGTCAGCTAGATATTCGAAATAGTCCGACGCCGAATTTATCTCGCCGTCAAACGTGTCTTCATAGCCGATTTTCTCCAGAGCTCTGGAATACGTTTGCTCGGCCCCCGTCTGCGCTGACGCCCAAGGCAGCCCAACGAAAACCACTACCAAGGAAACGCCGCTCAATCTCAACGGGTGGCCAAGTCTATTTTCCGATTTGGTATTAGCCATTTATCATCGTCCTTTGGGGCCATCCGATTTCGGTCTTGAGAGCGGCATTGCTCTGTTTTCACCAAGACCCGGCTTTTACGCAAACGGAAAATTATCTTTTGGTAGCATATTGCTACATCAATAGTTGAAGGCGGGCCGTTCATCGGCCCGCCTTTTTTCTTGCACCCTTAGCCTGCCGCCTCGCGCTTGGGACCACGGTCCCCGAACCACCACAGCGTTGCAGCGGTTGCCGCGAAGGTCGCTGTTTCGGTGATGGCGGCGCGCTCCGCCGCATCCGCGCCGAGCCAGATCATCGCGGAAATCACCCACAGCAGCAGGGTCAGCCCCGGCCGGGTAATCCCGCGCACCGCGTTCACCCAGGGGTAGCTCTCGCCAATCGCCGCCTCGGCCGCCATCGATGCTTCCAGACCTGCCCATCGCCCGCTCGTCTCCGCCAGCGCGAGTTCCGCCTCCGTCTCTTCGGCCCGTGCCTCACGCTGCAGCTCCAGCAGCCGCGTTTCATGGCCCCAGCGTTCTGTCTCATGCCGAAGGCGCTGGCGCGTCTCGAAATAGCCGGCCACGCGCCCCAGCGCGGTACCGATCAGGCCGAACAGCCCGCCGCCTGCCGCGCTTGCGGCCACTCCCGTTATTGGATCCATAGTTTCTCGCTTCCTGGATAATACCAGCGCGCTGGCCGCGCCCGCCTGTCGACATGGAGGAAGCTCCGCCCAAGGCCGAGCCCGGTGAACCCCGCCCCGATGGCCGCGTCCAGAAGGGTGTGCCGGTCATGACCGCTCAGCCTGATATCCGCCGCCACCTGCTTGTGCCGTGACAGGGGCGCCCCGCCGACCGCCGCATTCCAGCCCGCGCACCTGTGCCCGGAATTGATGACAAGCGGCCCGCCGGCCTCTGCCCGCATCGCTTCCAGCGCATCCAGAAAGGCCGCGTCATGCCAATATTCGCCGCCGCAGAAACGGCCCCCGCACCGGCAGGCAAGCTCACGCACAGAAAAGTGGGGCCAGCGCCAGCTATCTCGCAGACGCAATTGGCCAGACTGAAAAGACGGGTAAAGCATGGGCGAGGCTTCCTCCTTCGACAGGGGGAAGTATCGCCGCCAATACCACCCGGTCGGAAAGACCGGATGGCACAATCAGATTATCTATTCAAAAACCGCCACTTACCGGATGTTCTGTATCCGGACGACGCAGAGTCTATCCCGCCGGAGAAAAGGCCCGCCCGGTGGAGAGGGCGGCGATGGCGGCATTGTATTCCTGCTCCAACTTGTCGACGAATTTCGCCGTCGGCATCCGCTGCTCGATGGCGCCAATCCCCTGCCCGCAGCCCCAGATATCCTTCCAGGCCTTGGACTTCTGGTTGCCGCCAGAGCCGAAATTCATCTTGCTGGGATCGCTTTCGGGCAGATCATTGGGGTCGAGCCCCGCGCGCGCAATCGAGGGCGCCAGATAGTTGCCATGCACGCCGGTAAACAGGTTGGAATAGATGATGTCCTTCGACGCGCTGTCGACGATCATATCCTTGTAGCCCTCGGCCGCGCGGGCTTCGTCACAGGCGATGAAGGCAGAGCCGATATAGGCAAAGTCGGCGCCCATCGCCTGCGCCGCGGCAATCGAGCCGCCATGCGCGATGGAGCCGGACAGCGCCAGCGGCCCGTCAAAGAACTGGCGGATCTCCTGGATCAGCGCGAAAGGCGACAGCGTGCCGGCATGCCCGCCCGCGCCTGAACACACCGCGATCAGGCCATCGGCCCCCTTCTCCAGCGCCTTGTGCGCGAACACCGTATTGATGACGTCATGCATGACGATCCCGCCATAGGACTGGATCGCGTCATTCACCTCGGTACGCGCGCCCAGCGACGTAATCACAAACGGCACCTTGTACTTCACGCAAAGCTCAAGGTCCTCTTCGAGGCGGTTATTCGTCTTGTGGACGATCTGGTTGACGGCAAAGGGCGCCGCCGGCCGGTCCGGATTGGCCTTGTTATAGGCGTCGAGCTCGGATGTGATCTGGTCCAGCCACTCATCGAGCTGTGAGATCGGACGCGCATTCAGCGACGGAAAAGAGCCGACAACACCGGCCTTGCACTGGGCAATCACCAGTTCCGGCCCGGAAATGATGAAAAGCGGCGAGCCGATCACCGGCAGACGCAGATTGGACAGGATTGGTGGCACGGACATTGGCGCTTCCCTCTAGAACAGATTCCTCACTGCCGCAGACCTAAACACCCACACCGCGGCGGCAAGAGATGACGCAACGAAAATTGCTGCGGGGCTGCCACCCGCCGGATTCAGGCTGGAAGTCTGCTATCAACCTATCATAGGATTGATGGTGAGGAGGGGCGCTGATGAAGCTAAACGATATCACCGTCAATTATCTCGCCCAGTTCTGCTTCGGGGCGGCAGCGATAGCCTTCACTCCGGTATCGGGCGGCGTCACGGCAGGTGTTGGGGCAACGGCGCTCGTCGCGCTCTTCCATGCTGAGCGCAAGAAAAAGAAAGCTGCCGCCCAGCTCGACAGCGATAAGGCGCTCAGCCAGATCACCGCGAAGATTGCCGATACATGGCGCGACAACCTCCCGGCGGAGGGCCGGCACGAATATCTGAAACAGGTCCAGCTCGCAGAGGAAACGCTTCACACCGCCCTCCCCTACTGCACGATGGACTATGCCACCCTGGCCGGAACGACGACGGAGGGCGCCGGAAAGTTCCCTGACAAGGCGACCAACCTCGTCATGGCGCAGCTGGCAGACATCGCGCCTGAGGCCTTCGGCCAAGACGCCCCCGACCTCAGCAAGGCCTTCGCCCGCGACGTGATCCAGTCCGCCTTCATGGGCGCCATCGAAAACGAAGCCTATTTCAGCAAATTCGAACCCCAGCTCCTGCTCGCCATCGCGGAGAAGCTGGGTGACATTTATGACATGCAGGTCGCGCTGAAGGAGCTGGCGGAGCGCAATTACGAGACTTTGGCGAAGGTCGATGCGCGCACAAAAAAGATGGACGTCAAGCTCGACCAGCTGCTCGCTATCGTCGGCTCCCTGGCGCTCAAACGCGCCGAAGAAATTGGCCTGAACGCGAAACAGATCGAGACGATCACACTAAGTTTTCTTGATCAACAGATTCCCACCGAACTTTGGGGGGAGAAGCTGGTAGAGGGCGCAACACGCCTCATACAACTCGAAGAAGACCTCGCCCGGCTCACCAATGACGAGGTCGAAATCGCTGCGATCATCACCCTTGCCCGCGAGGCCATTGACAGAGGTGATATCGACGGCGCCGACCAGCATCTCGCCGAAGCCGTGCGGCGCGACGAGGAGGCGGGCGAGAAGCGCCTTCGCCGCGCTGCAAAGAATGAAGGCCGTCGCGGCGACCTCGCAATGACCGAAGGCCGCTACATCAAGGCCGCCGATCACTTCGCCCGCGCCGCCCGGCTCATTCGGCCTTTCGATGCAGAAGACCGGGCGCGGCTGAAACACCATGAAGCAAATGCCGCCTATGAGCGGGGTATTCTGGATCCCGAACGGAAGAGTCTCGACCGCTCGGTCTCCGCCTACCGCGAAGCCCTCAAGGAGTGGACCAGAGACCGCGTGCCTCTCAATTGGGCCACCACCCAGAACAATCTCGGCAATGCGCTCGCGACCCTCGGAGAGCGCGGCGATGAGCAAGCCCTCAAGGACGCCATCACCGCCTAT
>NZ_CAXFSW010000009.1:0-90005 GCF_964005855.1 uncultured Henriciella sp. | reverse complement strand
GTCAGCCAGCTCGATCCGCGCAATTCAGTCCGTCTGGCCAATGTCGAGATACCGGCTCTTAGCGTGCGCCGCGCCAATACGATCATCGAGCTGTCGGATGGCGAGAGCTTCGCCATTGCCGGGCTTATTCAGAATACGGTCGATACGACCTCGGTGCAGACGCCGTGGCTCGGCGATGTACCCGTGCTGGGCGCCCTCTTCCGGTCCAATCGCTTCCGTGAAAATGAGACCGAACTCGTGATCATCATTACGCCGCGCATCGTTCTGCCTGCGCCGGCGGGAACGCGTATTCCTGATCCGCTGACCGGTACGCAGATGCCGTCCGAGGCCGAAAGAATTCTTCTCGGCCACCTCGCACCGCAGCCTGACACGCCCCCACCCTCACAAGCTGTCACCGGGGCACCGGTCTCCGCTGCCCCGAAAAGCCGCCCCGATCTTGGATATGTTCCCGGCACGGAGGGCAATTAGGCATGACTGCTCAGCCGCTTCAATTGGTGGGGCCGATCCGCCTGCACATCTGTGCGCCGGAGACCGCTGCGCAGATATCCGAATGCGCAGACAAGCTTGGCAACGTGACGGTGAGCACACATCCGGACGCTTACGCAGCGCTGGAAGCGGCACGTGCGGAACGTGGCGGTGTGGTCGTCATTGAGAATTCCGCCTCTTTCGACCTTGTTGAATTTCTTATCCAGGTTGCTGAAACCTCCCCTTCCCTTCCCGGCCTGATTATTGGCGAGAATGTGCCGGTGCTTGCGGTCAAGCGGCTGATGTCGCTGTCGCGCTGGGACATGCTCCAGCCGCCCGTGACACAGCAGGCCCTGGGCGAAACGCTCGAAATGATCTGCCGCGAGGACCGCGTGCCAGGCGATGGACCGTCCGGCAAATGCTGGACCGTCACGCCTTCAGTGGGCGGCGCAGGCGCAACACTGGTGGCGGTGGAGATCGCCTATCAGCTCAGCCAGCGCGAAAAGCATAACAAGGTCTGCCTCGTCGATCTCAATTTCTTTGATGGGGCGTGCGCCTCCTATCTCAACTGCCCGGCAAACCTCAATCAGAGCGCCCTCACTCAGTCACCCGACAGGATCGATGCGGCGCTGCTGCAGGCTTTCATTACCCATCACAAGAATGGCCTTCACCTTCTGGCATCGCCCCGGTCAAACCGGCTGTGGAATGCGATCAAGCCCGAAGCCATTCTCAAGATGCTGGAGATTGCCTGCACGCTCTATGACTATGTAATCATCGACCTGCCGCGCTGGCCGTCGCCATGGACCTCCCCCGTCGTCACCGGATCGGACGAGAATATCGTGATGAGCGAGCTGACCGTGCCGGCGCTGCACGCTGCCCGTAACCGGACCGAGGAGCTGGAGGATGTGTCTGAAGGCATTGCCAAGCCACGCATCGTCCTGAACCGGATGTCGAAGAAAATCTTCGGCAAGACGGTCACTGTCTCACAGGCCGAGGAAGCCATTGGCAGGCCGGTCTTCGCCACCATCTCCTCTGAATGGGAAGCCGCCCTGGCTGCGGTGAACTTCGGCCAGGCGGTCAGCGAAGCAAAGCCGGGCAACCGGATTTCCAAGGACATCGCGAATATCATCGACATGCTCGAAAGCGATGAGACCGCGACAACACCGCCCGCCCCCAATCGAAAGAACGCCTAGATGGCCCGCTTTTCCCTGCTTTCGCGATCCACCCCGTCCAAGGATACTGGTCCTGAGCCAGAAGAGACGGCCGTTAAAAAGAGCGCAGACCCGCTGGAAGAAAAGGACCTTCCAACCTTTGAAGCGGACGATGCCGATAAAGCTGAGACGGATGACCAGAAGACGGACGAGCCCGCCTCGTTCGACCACCTGGAAGCCAAGCTCCGGGTCCACAACAAGCTGATCGATGAAATCGACCTGTCTGTCCTCGACAAGCTGGGCGAGGCGGAGATCAAGAAACAGGTGGGCCGGCTTGTCTCTGAAATCGTCCGGGATGAGCGTATCCCGATGAACCAGGCCGAAGTGCTGGAATTTGCCGATTCCGTCTATCATGAGATGACCGGCCTCGGACCGCTCGAGCCACTTCTGGCCGACCCCAGCATCTCCGATATTCTCATCAATGGCGCCAAACAGGTCTATGTCGAGCGGCGCGGCGAGCTTGAGCTTTCCGAAGCCAAGTTCCGCGACAATGCACACCTTCGCCGGATCGTATCCCGGATTGTCTCCGCGGTCGGGCGCCGAGTGGATGAAAGCCAGCCTCTCGTGGATGCGCGACTGCTGGACGGCTCCCGCGTCAACGCCGCCGTTGAGCCGGTTGCCATTGATGGCCCACTTGTCTCTATACGGAAATTCTCCAAGAAGCCGCTCACGCTGGAGAAGCTGATCGGCTTCGGCGCCATGCCGAAAGAGGTGGCCGAATTTCTCTTCAACGCCGTCAAATGCCGTGTGACCTGCATTATCTCCGGCGGTACCGGCTCCGGCAAGACAACACTTCTCAACGCCCTCTCCAAGGCGATCAGCCACAAGGAACGTCTCATCACAATCGAGGACGCGGCCGAACTTCAGCTCCAGCAGCCTCATGTTGCGCGTATGGAGACACGTCCGCCGAACCTTGAGGGCAAGGGGGAAATCCGCCAGCGCGAGCTTGTTAAGAACGCCCTGCGGATGCGCCCCGACCGGGTGATCCTTGGCGAGGTGCGCTCTGAAGAAGCCTTCGACATGCTTCAGGCCATGAATACCGGCCACGAAGGCTCCATGGCGACCATTCACGCCAACAATCCACGCGAAGCGATCAGCCGGCTTGAACAGATGGTGGCGATGGGCGGGCTCCGCATTTCATCGGAAGCCGTCCGTGGCCAGATTTCCTCGGCTATCGGCATCATCATTCAGGCCCAGCGTCTGTCCGATGGCTCGCGCCGGATCACCCACGTGACCGAAGTGACCGGCATGGAAGGCGACGTCATCCAGATGCAGGACATCTTCCTCTTCAACCGGCTTCGAACGGCCGAAGATGGCACGGTGGTCGGCGAGTTCCGGGCTACGGGCCTTCGCCCGAAATGCCTCGACGAGATGCAGCGCCGGGGCGTCCAGCTGCCGATGGAGTATTTCGATCCGGGTAAACCGCTTCTCGAAGTGCCGGGGAAATAGATGGAGACATCGGTCGTCATCTACGTACTTGCCTTTGCCTCGGCCTTTCTGGCTGCGCAATCGGTGCTGGGCTTCGGCCAGGACGCGGTGAAGACAGCAAAGCTCAACCGGCGTCTGCGCGTCCAGGAACGCCAGTCGAGCGTTGCCGACCTCATCGTTGAGCTGCGCCGCCAGCGCGGACAGGATGCAGATGGTCGGGGGCGCCTTTCGCTGGCCTGGTTCAACGATCTCGTCACCCGGTCAGGCCTCACCTATCAACCGGTCCTGTGGGCACTGATCGCCCTCGGCCTCGGCATTGCTGCTGCCGGAGCCTCAGTCTACTTCACGGGCAATGTGCTTCTGGCCCTCGCTGCAGGCCTCCTCGCCTCGACTGTCCTCCCCATCATGTTCCTCAAGATGAAGGCTGGCGCGCGCGACCGGAAACTTGGTGAACAGCTTCCCGATGCGCTTGAGATCATTGTACGTAGCCTCGAGGCAGGTCATCCCGTGCCGACCGCCGTCTCACTGGTTGGGCGCGAGATGCCAGACCCAATCGGCTCCGAATTCGGCATGGCCGCCGATGAAATTGCCTATGGCTCAAGCCTTGAAGAAGCCGTCAAGAAGCTGGCCGAGCGCACCGAGCAGCCGGATGTCGAGCTTTTCGCCGCCACTGTCCGTCTCCAGGCGCGCACCGGCGGCAATCTGGCCGGGCTCCTCAAGGTGAATGCCTCGACGGTCAGGGCCCGGCAGAAGATGCGCCTCAAGGTCAAGGCGGCCTCTTCCGAAGGGCGCGCCTCTGCCATGATCCTCACCGCGGCGCCTTTTATCGTCATGACCGGGATGCACCTGCTCACGCCTGAATTCTATGGCAGCGTGATCCATGAAAAACTGGTCCAGTATGGGCTTGGCGCCTGCCTTGTCTGGATGGCGCTTGGTAATCTCATCATGCGCAAGATGATCAACTTCAAGGTCTAGGCGCCGTGTTCATCAATCAGCTCCTTTCCAATAATCTCGCACTTTTCCTGATTCTGGCCATCGTCACGCTGGCCGCGGTAGGTGTGCTCGGCGCCAAACTGGCGCACGCCTTGAAGATGCGCCGGAAAATGGCCGAGCGGCTTGCAAGCGATGCAGCGAAGAAAAGCCGCCCGCAGTCGCGCAATGCCAGCCAGCAACGCGACCAGCTGATGGAGAAGATCGGGCGCCGCTTCTCCGATCCCAATTCCGAATCCCTTGGCAAGCTGCGGGCAAGACTGTTCAAGGCGGGCTACTACTCCAAGACAGCCCCTTATATTTTTATCGGAATCCGGTTCATCGCCCTGATTGTTCCGCAAATTATTCTGCTTTTGACCTGGCCGATCTATGGCGACGCCCTGCCCGGCAACGCCCTGATGCTGGCCTCAGGCGGACTTGCTGTGATCTGTTTCGTCGCGCCCTCCTTCATGCTGGACAAGAAGCTCTCCCAGCTTGAAGATCAGTATAGAGAGGGCTTTCCCGACATGATGGATCTGCTGGTCGCCTGCGTGGAAGCGGGGCTCAGCCTGGATGGCGCCGTGCAGCGCGTTGCGGAGGAACTGGCCCAGCGCTATCCGAACCTTGCCGACCATCTGAAGATCATGAATCTCGAGACCCGCGCCGGGCGGGCGCGCACCGAAGCCTGGAGGAATTTTGCCGACAGGCTGGGCCTCGATGAGGCGCGCGCACTCGCCACCATGCTCAGACAGTCAGAAGAACTTGGCACAAGTGTCGGCGAGACATTGCGTGTCTTTGCCATCGACATGCGTGAAAAGCGGATGCTCTATGCAGAGGAGAAGGCGCTGGCCCTGCCCGCAAAGCTTGTTGTGCCTCTGATCCTGTTTGTCTTTCCGTCGCTGCTGACCGTGCTCATGCTGCCAGCCGTCGTGCGAATGATGGAGGTCATGGCCGCGACCTGATGGCTACAGGCGACACGTTTCAGGCGCGGCGGCGGATAATGGTCAGCTCTGTATACTGCACGAAAGCGACATAGCGGCCGTGCGGCTCGTCCCGGCTCCGCCCGGTCTGCGCTATTGGCGAAGCCGCTTCATGCGACGGGCGCAGGTCCTTATGGGAGGCCTTCGCCAGAGGATGAGAAAGCGCGGGCTCTGTAATCGGGTGATAGGCAGAAGCCGTTGCGGGCGCGGCCACTCTTTTTCCATTTTTCCTGCCAGGCTCGTCACAATTGCCGGTCTCAGGCCCGCGATGGCGCCGCTCGGCCTGCCATACCGCATTGATGACCGAGACAAGAACGATCACACCAAGACCGAGAAATAGAAGGGAGACCGGGTTCATACGCGCCTCTCGAGCAAGACGTTAATGAAACCCTAAAGGCGGCATATGCGCAAGAGAGCGGCGCCGATTATTCGCTTTTCGGCACCTGTACCGTGGCCTCCTGATTGCCCATGATGACGGCAATCTGGGCCCCGGATGGCTGGCGGGGCGCGGCTGGCGCGGCGGCGACCGGACGGGGCCGCGGGTCTGGCCGCAGACGAACCGCTTCGGCCTGTTCATAGGCATCGTCAGCACTGCCTCTGAGGGCAAGCAGAAGCGTGCCGGACTTGGCCGCGACGGAAAGCGTCTGGGCCTCTTCCAGCGTGACAGCCAGCGTCGCGGTGCGGAAGGTGGAAGGCTCATTTCCGGTCAGGTCATCATTGAGGTCGACGGCCATCACCTCAATGTTCTGCAGGAGGACCTCAGAGGCCGCCCCTTGCGAGCGCACGGGCTGATCATCGACGATGCCCTCTCCGCCATTGGCGATATAGAGCACATCCACCGTATCACCCGGCAGGACGAAGCCCGCCACACCGGCAACATTATCCATCTGGACGGTAAAGGCGCGCATGCCGGGCCGGATCTTCGAGGAGAGCGAGGCGCGCATACCCGCAGCCAGCAGCATCTTCTCTGACAGGACCTCCCCGCTGGCGATCTCGATCAGCGTCGGGCGCTCAAGGCCAGTCTCTTCAAGTTCACTGCGGCTTTCAAACGCCCCTCGCGGGATATCATCCACGGGGATCGGCTCAGCGTCGAACCAGGCCGGGTCGAGTGGCACGCCGCGCGGAATATCGCGGACAGCGACCAGAACATCGCGCGTTTCGATAACCACCGGCTCGGGCTCGGTGGAGGCTGCGACAGGCTCATCCTCATTGTTTCCGCCAAGCCAGAGACGTGCCCCCAGAACGGCGGCGCCGGCGAAAACGAGGGACAAAACAAGCGATATAACAGGCGACATCTTCATCGCGGGCAGATCTCCAGACAGGTCTTTGACTGCCTTTCTACCGGCCCGCTATTTAAGTCTTCGGCAAACAGGTGCGGCGCATTTCAAAGGCCCGCTTAACCATAGTTTCCCGTATCAGACCTGGACCGGCACGACATCGACAGCCTGCGAGCCGGCCTGCCCCGAGGCAGAGCGCAGGACGCCCTTGACCGGAGAGACATCCGCATAGTCCCGCCCATAGCCGATCACGATATGATTGACGCCCACATCGCAGGCATTGGTCGGATCGTATTCGACCCACCCTGCCTGCGGCCCGCACCAGGCGCGCACCCAGGCGTGCATGGCATCGGCGCCTTCCAGACGCTCGCGTCCGGGGGGCGGTTCGGTCCGAAGACAACCGCTGACATAACCGGCCGGAATGCCTACGCTGCGAAGGGCCGCGATCATGATATGGCTGAAATCCTGACAGACGCCCCGGCGCGAGGCGAAGGCATCCTCATGGCGCGTATCGACCGAGGTGGCCGAAGAATCGAAGGTCATGTCCTCGTGCAGACGCTCGCCAAGGCGCTGGACAATCTCGCGTACCGTGGCACCGGCAGGCGCAAGGTCGCTGACATAATCCTGCAAAACGAGATTGGGGCGCACGCGGGGCGTCGTGCCGAGGAAATGAAGCGGCGAGTCAGGCGCAAGGCTGCGCACTGCGTTGAGAGCGGGTTTCAACCGATCGAAATCGATCGAGGCGCCGCTTTCCCTGGGCGCCTCATGCCGGTTCACGCGGGCCGAAAGCACCGCCTCGAACTGGCGGTGGGCTTCCTCGAAAACGACCTCGCTGGTCCAGTTACCGAAATAATCGCGAAACCCGCTCTGTTCGGCAGGCTCCGGAAGGAAAGTCAGCGCGGCATTCGAAATCTCCTGGATACCGGCAACATGCGGCGGCCAGAGATGGACCAGATGACGGCCGGTGAGAACCGGTGCGTCATAGATATAGGCGATCTTGAGGTGGATATCGTAAAGCACGCTGGCAGCCTCAGGTCAGATAGATGACAGTGATATTATCGGAGAGGCGAGCGATCCGGCTCCGGAAATCGGCGAGATAGGCTGTGTCGATCCCCTCTGGCGCCATCCCTGCGAAGGCGCGGCGAACCGCCCCCACCTGCTTCAGCAGCTCGCGGCTCGCCGGCGTATTTTTCAGCTCCGCAATTGGCGTCATCTGGGTTTCAAGCTCCGTCAGATGGAAAATGAGGGAACGCGGATTGAGCTCATCCAACGCAAGAAGCTCGATGACGGAGGCGCGGCTCGCCTGAAAGCCATAGCGGCGCCGATGGGAAATCGAACTGTCGGCATATTCAAGCGCGAGATCGAGACTGCCGAGTGGCGCGTCTTCCGCCAGAAAACTCGCCAGTGCCGATGCCAGCGCCATGATACGCTCAATGGAGCGCCCGAGGCTGAGAAAGCGCCATTCGGTAAAGCGGTACATATTGTCCTGCAGGAGGCCGGTGAAGGCGCTCGACTGACGTAACAGCACTCCCATTTCGCGGGATGCGTCGTCGCCCGGCATCAGACGGCTTTCGAGCGCATCATCCAGCCTGTCGCTGAGCTGGACAATGGCCGCCCATCCATCTGGGGACAGACGGTCGCGTACACTGGCTGCGGCACGCATGGCCGAGCGGATCGCTGTCGCCAGAGCGGGCGGTATCGCCACTTCAGTATGGAGCCCGATAAAAGCGGTATAGCGGGTCAGATAAGACAGAAGCGGCGACTGGGGAGATGCCGCATCCGCCAGGCTTTCATGGCGCGCGCGGTTGAGCCGGGTAAAGCTCTCTGCGCGCTCCATATAACGTGCCAGCCAGAACAGGTTCTCAGCCGCCTTGCTCGGCAGCGCCCCCTGCTTGGCGCGCGGCGCACGGGCCTGCCCGCTGGCGAGATGGGTCACGGTATCGACAGGCTCGTCGCTGACAATCCAGACATCGGCGACCGAACTACCGGACTGCATGCTGAAAACCGGCGCGGCCTCATCCGATCCAATGCGCGCAAAGCCGCCGGGCATGACCGACCATCCCGAAGCGGTGCGCACCATGAAGACGCGGAGGCTCATCGGACGCGGCACAAGCTTGCCATCGACCCAGGCGGGCGAGGTCGAGAAGGAAACCGCCTCCTGTCCCACCAGCATATCCCCCTCGGTCTCAACCAGATGGCGGGCATAGTCGAGGCCCTGCCGGCGCAGCTGGCTGCCCATGAGGGAAGACTCCTCGGGATCGAACATCTGCCGCGTCGAAAGCGCCGGCGCCAGCATCATGGCCTCAAGGCGTGAGAGGACATGGCTGCGCTCTGCCGGCTGGCCGCACCACCATGTCGCGATGTTCGGCATGGCAAGCGGTCCGCCTGCGAGTGCTCTGGAAATACGCGGGAGGAAGGCGAGCAGCGCCCGCGATTCCAGCACACCTGCGCCAAGCGCATTCACCACAGAGACAGAACCGCGCCGGATGGCACCGACAAGGCCGGCGGTCCCGATCTGCGAGGTCTCGTCGAGTTCGAGCGGATCGGCATAGAGCGTGTCGAGCCGCCGCCAGAGGACATCGACCGGCTGCAGCCCTGAAACCGTCCGCACAAAGACTTGCCCCTGTTTGACGGTAAGGTCCTCGCCCTCCACCAGAAGGAGGCCGAGATAGCGCGCGATATAGGACTGTTCGAAATAGGTCTCACTGAACGGGCCGGGCGTCAGGATCGCAACATGATTGTCGGGGTCCGAGCGCATGTTCAGCAGGGCTGTCCGAAACTCCGAGAAGAAGTTCGACAATCTATGCACGCGCGCCTGCGCATAATGTTCGGCATAGATACGCGAGGTCGCGACCCGCGTTTCCAGCGCATAGCCTGCGCCAGACGGGGCCTGCGTGCGGTCATTCAGCACCCACCATGTCCCGTCCGGACCACGGCTGATCTCGAATGCAATGAAGTTGAGATAATGCCCGCCGCGCGGCTTGACGCCCACGAGGGGTCTGATCCACTCGGAACTTTGCGCGATCAACTCACCGGGCAGCGCCCCTTCGGCGACCAGGCGGTTTTCTCCGTAAAGATCGGCGGCCACCCTTTCGAGGAGGTCTGCGCGCTGCTTCAAGGCGCCGGCGATGGTCTCCCATTCCTTTCCATCGATCAGCACCGGGACGTGGCTGAGCGGCCAGGGACGTTCTGCTGCACGGTCCTCCGTATACTGACGCAGAAAGACGCCTGAATTGCGCAGATACGCGTCGCCACGCGCAAACATCAGGCTGAGCTTGTCGCCATCCTGCTCCGAGAGATGATCGATAAAGCGCTGCCACACGGGCCGGATACGGCCCTGCCCGTCCATGAGCTCGTCTGGAACACCATCGACTGGCCTGTAATGAGAGAGCAGCCTTGAACGGGTGTCTTCAGCTGCCTTGCTGGGCCGGGGCATGGTCTAGATGCCCTGCGGCCTGCGCAAGTCGAGGGTCAGCGGAAACTCTGGATGCATACGCTCGGCCTCCGGCATATAGCTCCCCGGCTTGTGGCCATGCGGCTCGAACCGGGCCAGACGGCGCGCCTCTGCCTCATTGGAATTGACCGGGAAGGTCTCGTAATTGCGCCCGCCCGGATGAGCGACGTGATAGACGCAGCCGCCAACCGCATGTCCGCTCCACGTGTCGAAAATATCGAAAGTGAGCGGCGTGTTCACCGGCAGGGTCGGATGCAGCGACTCTGGCGGCGCCCATGCCTTGTAGCGGACACCCGCGACTTCGCTCGCACTCCCGGCAGACTGTGTCAGCGGCATCTGCCGTCCATTGCACGTCACAGCGAACCGGCCCGGCGCACCGGAGGTAAGTTTCACCTGAAGCCGCTCAGCCGAACTGTCCGTATACCGAACGGTTCCGCCAATCGCCCCTGTCTCGCCAAGGACGTGCCATGGCTCGATGGCCTGACGCAGTTCCAGCGTGGTGCCCTCATAGCTGACCTCACCGCAGAACGGGAAGCGGAACTCGAACTGGGCCTCATACCATTCAGGCTTGAGGTCGAACCCATGGCCCTTGAGATCGTCCAGCACGTCCATGAAGTCCTGCCAGACAAATTCCGGCAGCATGAACCGGTCATGCAGCCGCGTGCCCCACCGGATCGGGGTACCCGTCAGCGGGCTCTGCCAGAAGCGTGCGATGAGCGCGCGGATCAGCAGCTGCTGGGCAAGGCTCATGCGCGCATTGGGCGGCATCTCGAAAGCGCGGAACTCCACAAGGCCAAGCCGCCCCGTCGGGCCATCCGGGGAGAACAGCTTGTCGATGCAGATTTCGGTGCGGTGCGTATTACCCGTCACATCGATCAGCGCATTGCGCAGCAAGCGGTCGAGCAGCCAGGGCGGCACACTCCCCTCGCCCGGCATCGGAATCTGCGACAGCGCGATTTCCAGCTCATAGAGCGTGTCATTGCGCGCTTCGTCGATGCGCGGGGCCTGACTGGTCGGGCCGACGAACAGGCCGGAGAACAGGTAGGACAGGCTTGGATGGCGCTGCCAGTGAAGGATCAGGCTTTTCAGAAGGTCCGGACGGCGCAGGAACGGGCTGTCATTCACATTGGCCCCGCCCACGACGACATGGTTGCCCCCGCCGGTGCCGGTATGACGCCCGTCAATCATGAACTTGTCGGTGCCAAGACGTGTCTGGCGGGCCTCTTCATAGATGGCCTCGGTCGTCGCGACGCATTCTTCCCAGTTATGCGCCGGGTGAATATTGACCTCGATGACGCCTGGATCGGGCGCCACACGGATCACGTTGAGGCGCTCATCCGGCGGTGGGGCATAGCCTTCGATATGAACCGGCTGGCCGACGCCTTTCGCCGCCTTCTCGGCGACGGCGACAAGCTCCAGATAGTCCTCAAGCGCTTCGGTCGGCGGGATGAAAACGCAGAGATGGCCATCGCGCACTTCCACGCTGAGCGCAGTGCGCACGCTCGCCCCCTCCTGCGGGGTCATCTGCTGCTGACGGACATCCTGGCCCTTTGCGGCCTCCGTCCGGCTCGACACAGTCTGGCGCGCGCCAGCTTCGGTCTCGCGCTGTTCGACCGCTTCGCCAATTGAGAACTCGGGCAGCGGTCCGCGCGGCTCCGCCGGGTCGGCGACGTGGAGATAGGGATAAATTGAAGGCGCAAGATGCGGCAGAGCCTCAAGCGGCAGACGATAGCCGGCCGCGCTGTCGCCCGGCACGAGGAACAGCTTGCCCCGCCGGAAGGACCATTTCTCACTCCGCCAGCGCGACGTCGCGGCCTTGGCCTGCCAGCGCTGGACCGGCAGGACAAAAGCGACAGGCTCTGTCAGCCCGCGCTCGAATACTTTCGCGATCCGCTGGCGCTCTTCGGGGTCTTTCAGCTTTGAGTTTTCCGGCGTGACATTGTCCGGCAGGCGGCCTTCACGCAGGATCCATTCGGCCGGGTCCTCATAGGCCGGCTGGACCAGATCGGCTTCCAGACCCAGCTCCTCAGCCATTTCGGCCATCATCGCCTTTGCGTCGTCCGCTGTGGCGTCCTGCGTCTCACCCTCCGGGGCAATCAGGTCCACATCGCGCCAGACCGGTTTGCCGTCGCCGCGCCAGTAGAGCGAGAAGGTCCAGCGCGGCAGCGTTTCACCCGGATACCATTTGCCCTGTCCGTAATGGAGCATGCCGCCCGGCGCGAACCGGTCGCGCAGGCGCCGGATCAACTTGTCGGCAAGCGCGCGCTTGGTTGGCCCGACGGCGGCCGTGTTCCATTCGGCGCTCTCGAAATCATCGATGGAGACAAAGGTTGGCTCTCCGCCCATGGTGAGGCGGACATCCTCTTCCTCAAGCACCTTGTCGACCTTTTCACCCAGTGCATCAAGGTCGGCCCAGCTCTCATCGGAAAATGGCTTGGTAATGCGCGGATGTTCGGCCACCCGCTTGATTTCCATATCGAAATCAAAATCGGTCTTGGTCTCCGGATCACCGCTGAAGCCGCCGGAAATCGGCGCGGCGTTGCGATAGTGCGGCGTCGCGGCCAGCGGGATGTGGCTTTCGCCGGTGAGCAGCCCCGATGTCGGGTCGAGCCCGATCCAGCCCGCGCCCGGAATATAGGCCTCAACCCAGGCATGCAGGTCGGTGAAGTCATGATCGGTCCCGGTCGGACCATCCAGCGCGACAAGGTCGGGTTTGAGCTGGATGAGATAGCCAGACACAAAACGCGCCGCAAAGCCAAGCCGGCGCAGGACCTGCACGAGAAGCCAGGAGGAGTCCCGGCACGAACCGGAGCCCTTGCGCAGTGTGACTTCCGGCTCCTGCACGCCCGGCTCCAGGCGAACGATATAGTCGACCACCTGCTCCACCCGGCGGTTCACATCGACGAGGAAGTCGACCGTATTCATCCGGTCTTCCGGGATCGTGTCGAGGAAAGCCTTGAGCAGAGGGGTCAGGCGTTCGGGTCTGCGATAGATGGCAAGGTCAGGCGCATAGTCCTCGGAATATTCGAACGGCCATGTGTCCGCGCTCTCTTCCACGAAGAAGTCGAACGGATTGTAGACGGTCATGTCGGCAATGAGGTCGACCTCGATCTTGAACTCACGCACCGGCTCGGGAAAGACAAAGCGCGCCAGCCAGTTGCCGTAAGGGTCCTGCTGGTGGTTCACAAAATGCTTGCCCGGCGAGACCTTGAGGCTGTGCGAGACGATCCGCGTGCGCGACTGGGGCGCAGGCCGCAGCCGGATGATCTGCGGACCCAGCTGGACCGGCCGGTCATACTTGTAATGGGTGAGGTGATAGATGCTGGCGAGAATGGCCATGAAGAAACTGCCTTACCTTACTGAGGTCTTCCTTAGCGTAGATGCGCTGGTTTCGCGAACGGGAAAGGCCTGATGCGGAATGTTGTGCCCCTTCCTGCCTTTCCACCGGGCAGGCGGGCGCCTTCCCCGGGCGACCTCTCTTGCAAGGGAGCGCTAGAGCAGAAACGACAACAAACAGAAAACCAGTGACGTAAAAGGAGCCGGACTTTCCAATTATCTGGCAGCAAAGAGGGCGGGCCCGTGCCGGTCACGGCCGCTCTGATCCTCCTGGCAGGAAATTGCCCGAGGACAGTGCAGCCTGATTCTTCGGAGATTTTCCGGACAGGAAATCAGGAGGGCAGCGATAGTTCTTGACTCTATATATTTAGAACAAAATAAGAACATATGGAGTCCAGAGCCCTAGATATCCCCGGCGTCTTCCGGTTGGGTGAGGCACGCAGAAAGCCCGATCAGAGCTTTCCGCTGAACCTTGGCCGTGAAGGCGTGCATGAAATCTGCGAAGCGCGCCATGGCGACATGGCGGCGATGACAGGCTTTGCCCTGGCCGCCGCGCGCCCGCCCTCCGGCGCCGTTTTCTGGGTACGCCAGTTCGGCCTTGCCCGCGAGCATGGCGGCCTTCTCCATGCCGGTCTGTCCCGTCTTTCAGACTGCCCCACCGGCCTCATATCGGTCGAGACCCGCAAGCCAGGCGATGCGCTCTGGGCCAGCGAGGAAGCGATCTGTTCCGGCGCTGTCGGCCTGGTCATCGCTGAAATCGAGACCCTGGACTTTACCGCATCGAGGCGTCTCACCCTGGCAGCCAGCCGCCATGGCGTCCCCCTTATCCTTCTCCTGCCCTGGCGGCGGGAAGGCGCGAGTGCGGCGACCGCCCGCTGGCGTGTCGCTTCCCGGCCTTCCGCGCCAAACGCCTTCGACGCCCGTGCGCCAGGCGCCAGCCGCTGGCAGGCCATTCTGGAGAAGTCCCGGCAGGCCCCGCACATGGCGGGACGTGTCTTCAACATCGAGCTCGACCATGAAACGCTATCTCTCCGTGTGGTTTCCGGGCTGGCCGCTCACACGCCTGCGGCGCGCCCGGCGCCAGCCGACATCGACATCAGCCAGGCCCTGCCCCGGCGACAGACCGGCTGAGCCCATCCGCAAGCCTTTCGTCCTGGTCGAGGATGGCCCGCACGGCCTGCGCGTGGCGGCTGCCAATGCATCTGCCCGAACGCTCGGCATATCGGCAGGTCTTGGCTTTACCGATGCACGCGCCCGCTGCCCCGACCTGATGCATGAAGACATCGACCGCGAGGCCGACAGCCGCGCTTTGTCCCGGCTCGGGCACTGGATGGTGCGCCTCTCGCCCCTCGTCGCCCTGGACGGGCCTGACGGGCTGATGATCGAGACGACGGGCTGCGATCATCTGCATGGCGGCGAGCCAGCCATGATGGAAAACGTCGCCAGCCTGCTTGAAAGGAATGCCATCCCGCACCGGCTGGGCCTTGCCAGTACGCCCGGCGCCGCGAGCGCACTCGCCCGGGCCTGGCCGGGCCATATTCTTGCCGATGGAGAGGAAGCCGCAGACCTGACAGAACTTCCCATCAGCGCGCTACGCCTGTCGCAAGAGGCCGAAACCCTCCTCAAACGCTTCGGCCTGCGCCAGATCGGCCAGCTTTACGGCATCGACCGCAAGGCCCTTGGGCGCCGCTTCCAGTCGCGGTCTGCCGCGGATGCAGTTCTCCTGCGACTCGATCAGGCACTTGGGCTGCGTCATGAACCGCTGGCACCGCTGCGCGAGGCACCTTCGCATGTCTCCCGCCTGCCCTGCCCGGAACTGCTGCTGGCGACTGAGGGCGTTCAGGCCGGGCTTGAATGGCTGGCAGATGATCTTTGCAGCAGGCTCGCAGATATCGGAGAGGGCGCGCGGGCCTTTGGCTTTCATGCCTTCCGGGCCGATGGCGAGGTCAGCTCTGTTGCCATCACGCTCGCAAGGCCGGTCCGCACACCGAAACACATCCTGCGCCTATTCTCCGAAAAGCTGGACAGGATCGACCCCGGCTTCGGGATCGACCTCCTCATGCTCGAAGCGCGCCGGACCGGGCCGATGGAGACCAGCGCGCCTGCGCTTTCAGGCGATCTTGCCGCGAGCGAGACCGATCCTGTGCTCCTCTCTGCCCTGGCCGACCGCATCACGGCAAAGCTCGGCGAAGGGGCCGTCCAGATTACGGAAGCCCATGAAAGCCACCTGCCCGAACAGGCCGAGCGAAAGGCAGGCTTTGATGGCCACCTGCCCGCACCTGCTGGCCCGCATGTCTCTCACGGACCAAGACCGATCCGCCTGATTGAGCCGCCCGAGGAGATAAAGGTCCTCGCCGAAGTGCCAGACGGCCCGCCGCTCCGCTTTATCTGGCGGCGCGTGCCGCATGCTGTCACCCGCGCGGATGGCCCTGAACGCCTGGCCCCGGAATGGTGGACATGGACCGCCCCGCCGCCACCATCTGCCAGTCCTGAAGGCGTGGACCGTAAATGGCTGAACCCCAAACTCGACAGGCGCGCGGACGCCGCCTTCATCGCCAGGATCCGTGCAGACCTGGAAGCGGCCGACCCAGGTGAGCCTGTCGCCAATCTGCCGCGCGCCCGTGACTATTACCGGATCGAGGATGAGGAAGGCCGCCGCTTCTGGCTGTTCCGGCAGGGCCTCTATGAGGATGGCCGCGGCGGCGCCCCGCTCTGGTTCATGCACGGGCTGTTCGCATGACCGGTTACACAGAGCTCGCCGTCACCACGAATTTCTCCTTCCTGCGCGGCGCAAGCCATCCGGAAGAACTGGTCGCGCAGGCCAGGGGGCTGGGTCTTGCCGCAATCGGTATCGCCGACCGGAATACGCTAGCCGGGGTCGTGCGCGCGCATCTGGCGGCGAAAGAGCATGACATGCGCCTTCTCGTCGGTGCCCGGCTCGTCACGAGCGAAGGAATCGACCTCATCGCCTATCCGCAGGACCGGGCGGCGTATGGCCGGCTTTCAAGACTGCTGTCGGAGGGCAAGCGCCGGGCGCCAAAAGGCGACTGCCATATCACGCTGGAAGACGTGATGGCGCACTCGGACGGACAGGTCTTCATCGCCATACCCCCGCCCCAGCCTGCCGAGACCTACAGGCTGCGGCTTGAATGGCTGCGCGCGCGCTGGGGAGACCGGCTTTATCTTGGCGCGCGCTACAGCTTCCAGGGCCAGAACCGGGAGCGGATTGCCCGGCTTGCCGATCTGGGTCTCAAGGCCGGCGGGGTGCCAATCGTGGCCGTCAATGATGTGCTTTACCACGCCGCCGAACGCCGCCCCCTGCAGGATGTCGTGACCTGTATCCGTGAGCATTGCACTGTCGATGAAGCGGGCTTCCGGCTGGAAGCGAATGCCGAGCGCCACATCAAGCCGCCAGAAGAAATGGCCCGGCTTTTCAAGGGGTTCGAACCGGCCCTTAGGAGAACGCTTGAGATTGCCGAACGCTGCCGCTTTTCGCTGGATGAGCTGGCCTATGAATATCCCGATGAGCCTGTGCCGCCGGGCAAGACGCCTCAGGAGCATATCGAGACACTGGCCTGGGCGGGGGCGCACTGGCGGTATCCGGGCGGTGTTCCGGACAAGGTCCGCAAAGCCATTACCAAGGAACTCGGCCTGATACGGGAGCTCGACTACGCGCCCTATTTCATCACCGTCCACGACATTGTCGACTGGGCGCGCAAGCAGGACATTCTCTGTCAGGGGCGTGGGTCTGCGGCCAATTCTGCCGTCTGTTACTGCCTTGGCATCACCAGCGTGGATCCGTCCATCACCAGCCTTCTCTTTGAGCGCTTCCTGTCCAAGGAACGAAAGGAACCACCCGATATCGATGTCGATTTCGAGCATGAGCGGCGCGAGGAAGTCATCCAGTATGTCTATCGCCGCTATGGCCGCCACAAGGCCGCGCTGACGGCGACCGTGATTTCCTACCGTCCGCGCTCTGCCGTGCGTGAAGTCTGCAAGGCGCTTGGCCTTTCAGCCGATATTGCCTCGGCGCTGGCGGGCACGGTGTGGGGCAGTTTTGGCTCTGACGTGAAGGAAAAGCAGATCCGGCAGGCCGGTCTCGACCCGGCCAATCCGGTGATCCGGCGCGCGGTCCAGCTGACGCGTCAGCTGATCGGCTTTCCGCGTCACCTCTCCCAGCATGTCGGCGGCTTTGTCCTCACCCGCGGGCCGCTGGTGGAAACCGTTCCCATCGGCAATGCCGCCATGGAGGAGCGCACCTTCATCGAATGGGACAAGGACGATATCAGCGCGCTGGGGATCATGAAGGTCGACGTCCTCGCCCTCGGCATGCTGACCTGTATCCGCAAGGCGTTCGACCTTTTGCGCCTGCACAAGGGGCTCGATTACACCCTCGCCAGCATCCCGCAGGACGATGCGGCGACCTATGACATGCTCTGCAAGGGCGACAGCCTTGGCGTTTTCCAGGTCGAAAGCCGGGCGCAGATGAACATGCTGCCGCGTCTTCGCCCGCGCGTTTTCTATGACCTTGTCATCGAGGTCGCGATTGTCCGGCCGGGGCCCATACAGGGTGACATGGTCCACCCCTATCTGCGCCGGCGAAACGGACAGGAAACAGTGACCTATCCCGCCCCTGCCCCCGACAAGGGCCCGGCAGACGAGTTGGAAACCATCCTGAAACGCACCAATGGCGTCCCGCTCTTTCAGGAACAGGCGATGCAGATTGCCATGGATGCGGCGAAATTCTCTGCCGATGAAGCCAATGGCCTGCGCCGGGCCATGGCGACCTTCAGGAAGGTCGGCACGATCCAGAACTATGAAGAGATGATGGTCGAACGCATGGTGGATCGCGGCTATGAGCGCGCCTTTGCCCAGCGCTGTTTCGATCAGGTCAAAGGGTTTGGCGAATACGGCTTTCCCGAAAGCCATGCGGCAAGTTTCGCCCTTCTGGTCTACGTCTCCTCCTGGCTGAAATGCCACCATCCGGATGTCTTCTGCGCCGCCCTCCTCAATAGCCAGCCCATGGGTTTCTACGCCCCCGCACAGATCGTGCGCGATGCGCGCGAACATGGCGTCGAGGTGCGCGCGGCCGACGTGAACCTGTCGGACTGGGATAATATATTGGAGCCCTCTGGGCTTTCCGCTCGGGGCTATTCGGCATCTCCCGATGCCGGCCCCTGCGCCAGCGCAGTCGCTTGTGAGGAAAAAGACCGGGAAGAAGCGAGCGGACTGCTCCCTCCCCCCCTCGCCGTGCGTCTCGGCTTCCGGCAGATCGATGGGCTGCGCGAAGAAGAGATGGAAGAAATGCTCAAGGCACGCGGACCCGGTTTCGAGGTGCCCGAAGACATCCGCCGGCGCACAGGCCTCTCCCGACGGGCCATGGAGACCCTGGCCGCCGCCGACGCCTTCCGCTCCATGAAACTCGACCGGCGGGCGGCGCTCTGGGCAGCGCGCGGTGAGGCGGCTGGAAAAACCCTTCCCCTCTTTGCCGCCGCCGATACGGCCGAACAGGGCCGCGAGACGGCAACGCCCCTGCCCCGGATGCCGCAGTCGGAACATGTGCTTCAGGATTACCAGACCACCCGGCTGTCGCTGAAGGCCCACCCCATGTCCTTCCTGCGCGAGCATTACAGCTCGATGCGGACCTTGAGTACGAAAGACGCCTGTAACCTCGCGAACGGGACAAGAGCCCAGACAGCCGGCATTGTCCTTGTCCGCCAGAGGCCCGGCTCTGCAAGCGGGGTCTGCTTCATCACCATCGAGGACGAGACGGGCGTTGCCAATCTGGTGGTCTGGCCGAATGTGTTCGAGCGCTTCCGCGCCATTGTGATGGGCGCGCGGATCATTCTGGTGAAAGGGCGTATCCAGCGCGCTGAAGGGGTCACCCATCTTGTTGCCGAACAGCTTGTCGACCGCACGGCTGACCTTTCCCTATTGTCTGAAACCACGATTGAAGACCCGATGAAGGCTGTGCTTTCCAATGCCGACGAGGTGGTCAGCCCCATCCCGGACCGGCGCGGCCCACCACGTCGAACCGTACACACGCACCCCCGCAATGTCCGGATCATTCCCAATAGCCGGGACTTCCATTGACCAAACTGTAAGCGTTGCCGCCCCAAGCTCGCCAGAATCGCTCTGCGCCCTATTTGTCGCGGGTATACAACCGTCATCTCCGCGACAGAATCTATAGATAGGGTCATATGCGAGAAAAGACGCAAACGAGCCAAATCGGTTACAGGACTGGCGTGACATATCTGAAACTATCCTCTGCGATCCTGTCATCGCTCCTCATCGCTGTCGCCTGCCAGGGCGAAAGCGGCCAGGAGAGCGAGGCCCCGACGCGCCAGCCGCGCAACATAAATGTCGAGGCCTCACAGGTCTCCTATGAGACCGACACGACCCGCATTGAGGCCGTCGGCACGGCCCGCGCACGTGCGTCAGCCACGATCCAGCCCGAAGTTTCCGGTGAAGTCACCGAGATCAACTTCACTTCGGGGGACCATGTCGAAAAGGGCGAGGTCCTCGTCCGGCTTGAATCGCGCGCAGAACAACTCGCCGTCGATCAGGCCCAGGTGGCCCGCAAGGCGCCCAGCGTCTGATTGACCGCTATAGCAAGGTGTCGACTCCCGGTGTCATCGCTGGCAATGAAGTCGACCGGGCGCAGGCCGCTATCGATGCCGCTGAAATCGATCTCGATATTGCCCGCGACGCACTGGCGGACCGCACCATTCGCGCGCCCTTCAGCGGGCATGTCGGCCTTACCGATATCGACCCCGGCGCACGCATCGGCCCCGATACGATCATTACCCGCCTTGACGACCGCGAGGTCCTTTTCGTCGATTTTCCAGTACCTGAGCAGACTTTCGGCAAGATCGAGCAAGGCGATGTCTTCCAGGTCGAGCCGTTTTCTGACCCTGACAGTACCTATGAGGCTGAAGTGCTGACCCTCGACAGCTCCATCGATGCGACGACGCGCGCCTATACGGTGCGCACCGCCATCGACAATGAGAATGACGAGCTTCGCCCCGGCATGAGCTTCCGGATCGGCTTCGACCTGCCCGGCTCGTCCTATCCCGCCGTCCCCGAAGAATCCATCGTCTGGGGCGGCGACGGCGCCTTTGTGTGGGCCGTGAGAGATGGAGAGGCCCGGCGCGTCGGCGTCACCATTGTGAGCCGCAAGGAAGGTCGCGTCCTGGTCAAGGGCGACCTGCCCGAAGGCAGCTGGATCGTGGAAGAAGGCGTCCAGAAAGTCCGCCAGGGCGCCCCGATCGAACTGCCTGCCCGCAGTGGCAATGCCGCGCCTGTGGCCAGCGGCGCGACACCGGGCACGCCGGGCGGAACGGCGGCGGCACAGCCATGACGCCGAGCGGCGACGGTCTTCCCGGCCTTGCAGTCCGCCGCCCGCTTATGGCGGCGGTGCTCAATCTTCTCATTGTCATCGCGGGCCTTGCCGCCATTCTCGGCGTCGAGGTGCGCGAGCTGCCGGATGTGGACCGGCCCGTGGTCTCTGTCCGCGCCTCGCTGCCCGGCGCCGCGCCGGAGACGATGGATGCCGAGGTCACAAGCATTCTGGAGGGCGGCATCGCGACCGTTTCCGGCGTGCGGGAAATCCGCTCATCCAGCGAGGAGAACAGCTCCCGCATACAGGTCGAATTCAATCCCGGCGTCGATCTCGATACCGCCGCCTCCGATGTCCGCGAGGCGGTCAGCCGGGTCACGCGGGACCTGCCCGACCGGGTTGAGAACCTCTTCGTGACCAAGGCCAATGATCAGGGCCAGGCCATTCTCACCCTCGCCATCATCAGCGATGCCTACAGCGAGGAAGAGCTCACCCGCATCATCGAGAACGACATCACGCCGGAATTTCTCGCTATCAATGGCGTCGCCACGGTGCAGGAATTTGGCACGCGGATCCGCCAGATGCGGGTGCTTGTCGATCCGCTGCGCCTCAACCGGTTTGGCCTGACCATTGCCGATGTGGCCGACGCCCTGCGTCAGGCGCCTTTCGATGTGCCAGTGGGCAGTTTCCGCTCCGACGCGCAGGAGCTGATCGTGCGCGCAGAGGCCACGGCGGCCACGCCTGAGCTCATCAAGAGCATCTATATCCGGGGCAACACGCAGATCGGCGATGTGGCCGAAGCGGTCCTTGGCCCTGCGGATGCCGACAATTTCCTGCGGCTGAACGGCGAGCCGATCATCGGCCTTGGCATTGTGCGGCAGGCGCAGTCCAACACGATCCAGATTTCGCAGGCAGCAAAGGACAAGGTCGACCAGCTGAACCAGCGGTTCGACGATATCGAGCTGCGGGTCACCTCGGACGAAGCGGTCTTTATCGAAAAATCGGTTGAGGAAGTCCTGACCAGTCTCGCCATCACGGTGCTCATCGTGGTGATTACGATCTGGCTGTTCCTTGGCTCGCTCAAGGCCACCATCATTCCCGCCGTCGCCATTCCCGTCTCTCTCATCGGCACGGTGGCCGGCATTTGGGTGCTCGGCTTCTCCATCAATCTATTGACCCTTCTGGCGCTGGTGCTGGCGACCGGCCTCATCGTCGATGACGCGATTGTGGTTCTCGAAAACATCCAGAGGCGTCAGGGCGAAGGCATCCGGCGGCGTGCGGCAGCTGTGCTGGGCACCCAACAGGTCTTCTTCGCCGTTATCGCCACGACAGCCGTACTGGTCGCGGTCTTTGTGCCCATCTCCTTCCTGCCATCCACAACCGGGCGCCTCTTCCGCGAATTCGGCTTCGTCCTATCCATTGCCGTTCTCATCTCATCCTTTGTCGCGCTGACCGTCGCCCCGGCAATCGCGTCCAAATTCCGTTTCATCCCGCGCGATCCGGAGGACCGGAAGGATAGCTGGCTTGAGAAACGTGGCCGCACGGTCGCCAATGCGTACGGTCGCGCCCTGAATGTCTGTCTTGGTCACCCGATCGTGGTTGCGCTGGTCTGCCTCCTCGCAGCCGGCAGCGCAGGTATGCTCTATTTCTCGCTCGGCAAGGAACTGGTGCCGCCCGAGGACCGCGGCGTGGTCGAAGTGTTCGCGACCGGGCCCGATGGCGTTGGCCTCTCCTATATGGATCAGGAAGCCGATGAAATTGAAGAGATTCTGGCCCCCTATGTGGAGGATGGGACGATTGAATCGCTCTTCACAATCGTCGGCAGATATGACCCCAACCGCGTTGGCGTCACCGCCTGGCTGGCGCCCTGGGAAGAGCGTGACAAGAGCCAGGAAGAGATTATCGCCGAGCTTCAGGGGCCGATGTCGGAAATTCCGGGCGCCCGGGTGTCCGTCTTCGGCCGCTCCAGCCTGCAGACGCGCGGCGGCGGACGCGGCGGCGGCTTGCAGGTCGCACTCACCGGCAGCGACTATGGTGAAATCTATGCTGTCGCGCGGGAGCTTTCGAACGCCATCGAGGACAGCTCAATCCTGTCCAATCCAGAAATTTCCTACCAGCCGACCCAACCGCAGCTATCGATCCAGGTCGACAGGCGAAGGGCCGCCGATCTCGGCGTGCCGCTTGAGGAATTGTCGATCACGCTGCGGGCGATGGTCGACGGCGATGATCTCATCGACCTCAATGTGAACGATCAGGCCATTCCGATCATACTGGAATCCGAGACCGGCACGATCCGCGATCCGGGTGATCTCCGGAACCTCTATGTGCGGTCAAATTCCGGTGAACTCATCCCGATCTCGACGCTGACGACCATAACGGAGGAAGGCGTCGCCGCCGAACTGGACCGCACAGAACAGCGCCGCGCCATCGAAGTCGAGATGGACACACGGCCCGGCCTGCCGCTCGCAGATGCGATTGCGGAGATGGAACGGCTATCAGACGAGATCCTGCCGCCTGGCATCAACATGCTGCTTCAGGGCGAGGCGCAGACGCTGCAGGAAAGCAATCGCGACATGATGATCACCTATGGCTTTGCCTTCGTGATCGTCCTCCTGGTCCTTGTCGCCCAGTTCGAAAGCCTGACAAGCCCGATCGTCATCATTCTGAGCGTGCCATTCGCCCTGGCGGCAGCCGTCTTCGCGCTCTTCCTGACGGGCGTTTCGCTGAATATCTATTCGCAGATCGGCCTTGTCATGCTGATCGGCCTGATGGCGAAGAACGGTATTCTGCTTGTTGAATTCGCAGATCAGTTGCGCGGCGAGGGGCGCAGCGTGCGCGACGCTGTGTATGAAGCTGCCACTATCCGGATGCGGCCTATCGCGATGACACTTATCTCAACGGTTCTGGGCGCCCTGCCCCTGATCCTGTCGAGCGGTGCGGGCGCGGAGGCGCGCAATTCCATCGGCTGGGTTGTCTTTGGCGGGCTTGGCCTGACGGGTGTGTTCACCCTCTTCCTGACGCCCGTCATCTATCTTGGCGTTGCCCAGTTCTCAAAGGCTCGCACGGCTGAAACCCGCGCGCTTGAGGAAGAGCTGGAAGAAGCGACCAGGAAGAGCAGCCAGCGTCCGGCGGAGTAAGCCGTCAGACCCGCGCCCAGAAGCCGCTCCAGGCGCCGAGCTTTTCAGGAAGCCCCGAGCCAGCTGGGCTGAGGCCCTCCGCGCTCGCGACCACTTCGCCCTGCGGTCTCAGCGCCCCGGGCAGGTCCACCGGCGTCCCTAAAAGATTGAACACACAGAGCCACCGCTCCGCCTCCAGCGCGCGATGGAATGCCAGCACGCCCGCCGGCGCGGGGAGAAATTCCATGGTGCCGCCTCGCAGGGCTGGCGAGGCTTTGCGGATAGCGGTCAATGCCCGTGTCAGTTCCAGGGTCGAGCCTTCTGCACCGTCCTGCGTATCGGCGGCAAGGGCCTGCTGGGCCGGGTCGACTGGCAGCCAGGGCTCGCCCGTCGAAAAGCCTGCATTCGGCTCTGAAGACTGCCATGGGAAGGGCGTGCGCGCCCCGTCCCGGCCGAGGGTTCGCGGCCAGTTCGCAATCGCTTCCGGGTCCATCAGATGTTCGAACGCGACCTCGCCCTGCGGCAGGCCAAGCTCTTCGCCCTGATAGAGAAAGGCGTTGCCGCGCAGCGCCAGAAGCAGGAGCAGCAGCATGTCCGCCGCCTGTTTTCTGTAGGCAGGACTTGCCCAGCGTGAAACGGCCCGCGGCGCATCATGATTGGAGAAAGCCCAGCTTGGCCACCCCTCCCCGTCCGCTCCGCTCCACTGTTCCAGCGAACGGCGCACCCGCTCCGGCGTCAGCCTTTCGGCATAGAGGAAGTCGAAATTATAGGCGGAATGGAGCCGGGTCTCGCCCTCCGTAAAAGCCTTCATCTCACCGATGGGGTTGGCGCCCACAACTTCGGCAACAGAGAAGCTCGCCTCATATTCATTCAGCAAAGCCCGCACGCGCTCTAGGAAGGCCGGAATCTCCGGCTGGGACATGTTGTAGAGGTGACGCTGCATGTCGAAGGGGCGCGTGACCTTGCTGATGTCGAGACCGGAGGGCGGATTGTCTCTCAGCTGCGCGTCGTGAATGGCGAAATTGATCGCGTCGAGGCGGAAGCCGTCGACACCGCGTTCCAGCCAGAAACGCGCCGCGTCCAGAAGGGCGTCCTGCACTTCGGGGTTACGGACATTCAGGTCGGGCTGGGAGACGAGGAAATTGTGGAAATAGTATTGCTGGCGCCGGCCGTCCCACTCCCAGGATGGCCCGCCAAAGACCGATTGCCAGTTATTGGGCGGCGATCCGTCAGGCTTCGGGTCGGCCCAGACATACCAGTCCGCCTTTGGGCCGGTCCTGCTTTCCCGGCTCTGGCGAAACCAGTCATGGGCGTCTGAAGTGTGCGAATAGACCTGGTCTATGATCAGTCTGAGCCCGCGTGCATGGGCTTCTTCGACCAGGGTGTCGAAATCTTCGAGGGTGCCGAACATCGGGTCGACGCCGCAATAGTCAGCGACGTCGTAGCCGAAATCCTTCATCGGCGAAGTGAAGAAGGGCGAGAGCCAGATGGCGTCGACATTGAGCGAGGCGACATGATCCAGCTTCCTGCGGATGCCGTTCAGGTCGCCGATTCCGTCGCCATTGCTGTCGAGAAAACTGCGCGGATAGATCTGATAGATCGTGGCGCCTTTCCACCAGGGACTGGAGGGGCATGACATCGGGCTGGGTCCTCTACTTTCAGACCGGATAGTTTCAGCCTGAAGGGCCTTCTGTCCAGTGTATGGACGGTGCACCCACGGTGCATGGGCGGTGTTTTTCGAGGCCCTGACCCTAGCGTCAGGCTTTTCGCGGCCGCGTAAGTCTGAGACCATCGCGAAAACAATAGAAATGAGGGAAACGCCATGCTCGCCAATGTCAGTGAAACCGCCCAGGAAGAAGCCGACCTGCGCCGCGGTCACAAATACGACCTCCACTATACGTCGCCGCCCGCCGCCGACCTCACCGATCTCGATCTCTTCACAAAGGGTCAGCCTTTCGGCGCCTTCGCGAAGATGCGTGAGGCCGCCCCTGTCTGCTGGCACGATGAGGAAGAGGGCGCCGGTTTCTGGGCGCTGACGAAATACCAGGATATTCGCGCGGTCGAACTCGATACCAAGACCTTCTCTTCGCAGAAGGGCGGTATCCTGATGAATTACGGCCACGCCGATGCGAGGCACCCCCTGCTCCACCGCGCCTCGCTGGACGCGATGATCAATCTCGACCAGCCTTACCACTTTCCACTCCGGCGCGAGCACATGCCTTTCTTCACGCCCGCCTATGTCGCCAATCTGCGTGAGCGTGTGGACGCCAAGGTGACGGCGCTTCTCGATGCGATGGAAGCCAAGGCGAGAGACACGGGTGGACCAATCGACATGGTCGAGAGCTTCTCGGCCGAACTGCCGCTTTTCACACTGTGCGAGATTCTGGGCGTCGCTGAGGCCGACAGGCCCAAGCTCATCAAATGGATGCACTATCTTGAGGTTTCGGCCGACACGATGCGCAAGGGGGAGGCCATCGATCCGCAATTCTTCGGCGCGTTTGTCGAGAACGTCCTGGAGATGTTCGAATATGGCAAGACGGTCCTGAAGGCGCGGCGCGCCGACCCCAAGCCTGACCTGTTGTCCGCCATCGCCAATGCCGAGGTGGATGGTGAGCTGCTGTCGGACGAGATGCTGGACGGCTCCTGGCTGCTTATCGTCTTTGCCGGCAATGACACGACGCGCAATTCCCTTTCCGGGACGATGAAGCTGTTGACCGAGTTTCCAGAAGAGAAACAGAAGCTTATCGAAGACCCTTCGCGCATTTCCAACATGGTGCACGAGGCGATCCGCATGGTCTCTCCCGTCATCTATATGCGCCGGACCGCGACGCAGGACGCTGAGATCAATGGGCAGAAAATCGCCGAGGGCGAGAAAGTCGTCATGTATTATGGCGCGGCGAACCGGGACCCGTGTGTCTTCGCCGAGCCGGACCGTTTCGACATCGCCCGCACCAATGCGAAAGAGCATCTCGCCTTCGGCCTTGGCCCGCATGTCTGCCTTGGACAGCGCGTCGCCAACATGCAGCTGGAAGCGGCCTATCGCCAGATACTGGCACGCTTTCCGGACATTGAGTGGACCGGAAATATCGATATCGCGCCAAACAATTTCGTGCACGCGATCTCGCGGCTCGATGTCGATCCTGGGCCTAAAACCTGACGCCAGACCGCAAAAAAATGGCGGGAATGGGGGATTTCACTTTTCCTGTTAATTATTGATTTTGAACCGTCAGATAAATTTTGAAACTTGTAGCGGGCTGGGAGGGGAGTTTTGGACCAAGCCATCGCGATAGGCTTTGCTGTGCCTGCCATTTCGATTGGCATGTGCGCGATATTCGCGTGCTTCTGGTACTATAACCGCGAGGATCGGGCCGCCCCGCTCTTTGCGGCCGCCTTCACAATGTGCGCGCTCGGGTTTTTCCTGAACCATTTTGTCCTGGCCAAAGAAACGATGGCAAACGCCGTCTTTCACAATAGCTGCTACGCCCTCGGCCTCTATTTTCTCAGCGACGGCCTGCATCGCTCATTCGACCGCAGAACCCCGCATGAGGCCCTTGCCGCAATTGGGATTTTGAGCGTGGTTCTGGCGGGCATCATCCAGCTGAACGAGTTCGGTCTTGCCGTCCGGATCATCACCATCAACATGATCCATGGCGGCATGCTGATCGTGTCGGCCTGGACGCTGCGTACGATCTGGAAGAAGTCGTGGACGGGCACCGCAGTTCTATGCGCCCTGGCCCTCTGCATCCTCAATCTCATGCTTGTCTCGCCAACGACGCTGTTCGGCAGGACGGTCGGCGATGCCACCTACTTTCAGTCCGCCTACTGGTATGTGATGAACCTGCTCAGCATCCTGTCCATCCTGTCCATGGGCGGCGCGCTGATATCGGTCTGTGTCATGGAGCGGCTGGACGCGCTTCGCGACCATGCGGACAACGACTTCCTCACCGGTCTTAAAAGCCGCCGCGCTTTCGAGACGGCTGCCAGCCATTACTGCGAGGTCCGCTCCGGTGACTATGCCGCCAGCGTGGTGCTCATCGACCTCGATTATTTCAAGCTGATCAATGACAAATACGGCCACGCTGCCGGCGACGCCGTCATCCGCGCGGTTGGCGACCTTCTCTGCCGCCAGACACGGACCAGCGACATGTGCGGACGCATGGGCGGCGAAGAGTTCTGCCTGGTGCTTCCAGGCACGGATCTGGACGGCGCGCGCACCCTCAGCGAACGCCTCAGGAAACGTCTCAGCGAGCTGAATGTCCCCGGACTGCCAAACGATATCACGGTCACCGCGAGCTTTGGCATCGCCGAACTTGGCCGCGACGACCTGTTCGAGGACATTTATCCGGTGGCCGACGCCGCGCTCTATGCGGCAAAATCCAGCGGCCGCGACAAGGTGGTGGTGGCCAGCGCGCCAAGGGATCGCGGGCGCCCGGTCAAGCGCCAGCGGATCGACGCAATGGCCCTTTCCGACAGGCCTGCAAGGCTGGCCTCCTGACAGACATAAAGACATTTCGGCCTGCCCCGACGTGAGACTTGTCCGGCCCCGGCCAAGATGCTCTCTCCAGTGCCATCACAACCCTGGAGGAAATCATGTCGCAGAAACCAGAAAGCGTTGGCAACGAAGTCAAATACGAAGTCAGCAACCATGTTGCCGTGGTCACGCTGAACCGTCCCGACAAGCGCAATGCCGTCAATGGCGCCGTCGCCTCGGCGCTCGGCTGGATTTGCGAAGAAACAGAGCGCGACGACGATGTGCGCGCCTGTATCCTGACCTCCTCGCTGGAATCGACCTTCTGCGCAGGCGCAGACCTTTCGGAGATCTCAAAGGGCAATGCCGGCGCGCTTTCGACCAAGGAAGGCGGCTTTGCGGGCTTCGTGAAATATCCGCGCACCAAGCCATGGATCGCCGCCGTTCGCGGCAATGCGCTGGCGGGCGGGTGTGAGCTTCCGCTGGCCTGCGACATGATCGTCGCCGCCGACAATTCGCGCTTTGGCCTGCCAGAGGTGAAACGCGGTATCTTTGCCGGTGCAGGCGGGGTGTTCCGCCTGCCGCGCGCCCTGCCCCGCAATATCGCGCTGGAGATCGTCGCGACCGGCGACCCGCTGCCGGCCGACCGTCTCTATCAGCTGGGCCTGATCAACCGGCTGGTTCCGTCCGACCAGGTTCTGGGCGAAGCCGAGGCGCTGGCACAACAGATCGGGGTGAACGCCCCGCTGGCGGTGCGCAAGAGCCTGGAAGTCGCCCGTCAGGCCTATGACGGCACCGAGAGCGATCTCTGGAAGGCGTCGAACGAAGCCTCCGGCATCGTCTTCTCCAGCGAGGACGCCAAGGAGGGTCCGCGCGCCTTCCTGGAGAAACGCGCCCCGGTCTGGAAAGGCAAATAAGTCAGACCATCGGGCCCCCGCCCCTAACAGAAGAAAGCCCCCGCATCCGGTGATGCGGGGGCTTTGTCTTTGGGACTGGCATGATGTGCCGTTCAGCAGGTCAGGAGACCGGCATTCGGATTTTCTGGACCAGTTCCACAATGTCCCTGGGCGGCGGCCTTGTGGCGAGCGCTGTGACCACGCCCACCGCCGTTGCCAGCCACATGAAGACGAAACCGATCCCTTCCGGTGAGACGCCGAACAACCAGTGGGCCGGGTCTGTATCGACGAATTTGAACCAGTAGATATAGCCAAATGTCGTGACCAGCCCCGTCAACATGGCTGCGATGGCGCCCTGCTTGTTCATGCGCGTCCAGAAGATGCCGAGGAAGATCACCGGGAAGAGAGACGCAGCGGCGAGGCCGAATGCAAAGGCCACCACCTGGGCGACGAAACCGAGGCTGTTGGAGAAGATGCCAAGCAGACCGGCGGCCAGCACGGCGCCCGCCGCCGCACCGCGCGCGACCCGAAGCTCTGTCCTGTCATCCATGGATTTGAAGATGGTGCGCCGGCAGAGATCGTGGCTGACGGCAGACGAAATCACCATGAGAAGACCGGCCGCCGTTGAGAGCGCCGCCGCCAGCCCGCCGGCGACGACAAGTCCGATCACCCAGGCGGGCAGATCGGCAATCTGCGGATTGGCGAGAACGAAGATGTCATTATTGGGCGTGACTTCATTGGCGAGCCCATCGGGCGCGTCCAGCCCGCGATATTGCATGATGCCGTCACCATTTTTGTCCTCGAAGGCGACAAGGCCGGTCGGCTCCCAGTCCTTATACCATTCGGGCACGGGCTTTCCGCCTGCGGCCTCAATCTCTGCGGCGCGGGCGTCATAATCTTCCTCGTCGGCGATATAGGTCGCCTCATTCACCGTATCGATGAAGTTGATCCGGGCGAAGGCGCCGACGGCGGGCGCGGTGGTGTAAAGGATCGCGATGAAGATAAGCGCCCAGCCAGCCGAGACGCGGGCGGCATCGGCGCTCTTCACCGTGAAGAAGCGGATGATGACGTGCGGCAGACCCGCCGTGCCGAACATCAGCGCAGCGGTGATGCAGAACACGTCCATCATCGACTTGTCCGTCTCGGTATATTCCAGAAAGCCGAGATCGGTGACGACGCCATTGAGCTTTTCGAGCATGGAAATGCCTTCGCCTTTCGCCTCACCGATGAAACCGAGCTGCGGGACCGGATTGCCGGTGATGATCAGAGACATGAAGATGGCGGGCACGGTGAAGGCGAAGATCAGCACGCAGTACTGCGCGACCTGCGTATAGGTGACGCCCTTCATGCCGCCGAGCACGGCATAGAAGAAGACGATCACCATGCCGATGATGATGCCCCACTCAAAAGGCACGCCGAGGAAGCCCGAAAAGGCGACGCCAACACCTTTCATCTGTCCGGCGATATAGGTGAAGGAGACAAACAGCGCGCAGATGACGGCGATGACGCGGGCGGTCGTCGAATAATAGCGGTCGCCGACAAAGTCCGGGACAGTGAACTTGCCGAACTCCCGCAGATAGGGGGCGAGAAGAAGCGCGAGCAGGACATAGCCGCCGGTCCAGCCCATGAGATAGACAGAGCCGCCATAGCCCATGAAGGCGATGAGGCCGGCCATGGAAAGAAAACTCGCCGCCGACATCCAGTCGGCCGCCGTCGCCATGCCATTGACGGTCGGGTGGACATCATGGCCGGCGACATAGAAGTCATCGGTCGATCCGGCCCGCGCCCAGATGGCGATGCCGATATAGAGCGAGAAGGTGGTGACGACGAAGAAGAGGGTCCACGGATCCATGATCAGCCTCCCCGTACGCCGAACGCCTTCTCGATCCGCCGCATGGCGAAGCAATAGACGAAGATGAGCACAACGAAGACGTAGATCGCCCCCTGCTGGGCAAACCAGAAGCCGAGCGGGGCGCCGCCCACGGACCACTGGTCCAGAAAGTCGCGAAACAGGATTCCGGCCCCATAGGAGACGGAAAACCAGATGATCAGGAGCGCGACGGTCAGGCGCCGGGTCGCATTCCAGTAGGCGCGCCTGAGGGCAGCGCGGTCAGCTTCGTCCAATGTTTCCTCCAGCCTTTTTAAAGGCAGCCTGCCGTCATATCGGCGCGGACGCAATCCTTGATCGGACAAGGCTGCGCTGGAGGATCAGGCGGTGTGGGCGCTATTGCGCCGGAGGCGCGTCCGGGTCGAGCTCAAGCCCTTTCATGACCCTGTGCTCATGGCGCATGCCGAGGAACAGGCTGATACAACTCACCAGAAGGATGGAGGTGAAGGGCAAGGCCGCGGTGATCGTGCCGGCCTGCAGGGAATCGAGGGTGTCGCGCCCGCCGCCATAGAGCAGCATGGACGCGGTGACGCCCAGCATGCAGGCCCAGAAGACCCGCTGGGGCACCGGCGCATCGGTCTTGCCGCCAGAGGTAATGCTGTCGATCACAAGCGCGCCTGAGTCGGCCGAGGTCACGATGAAGACCACAAGCAGGAAAATGGCGACGCAGGAAGTGACGATGGAGAAAGGCAGGCTGTCGAGCATATGGAAGAGCGTCAGCGCGGCGGTTTCCATACCATTGGCGAGCTCACCCTGACCGGATTCGTATTGCTGGATCGCGGTTTCGCCAAATGTGGTGAACCAGATCACGCAGATGGCGACAGGTGCGAGCAGGACCACGGAAAAGTACTCGCGCACGGTGCGGCCCTTGGAAATGCGGGCGATGAACATGCCGACAAAGGGCGACCAGGAAATCCACCAGGCCCAGTAGAAGATGGTCCAGTCATGGAACCAGGCGGTGTCCTCGCGGCCGAACCAGTTGGTGAGCTTCGGCGTATCCTGGACATAGGCGAGGAAATTGTCGCCCAGCCCCGCCAGGATGGCGAGTGTCGGGCCGGCGATCAGCACGAAGACCATCAGGATAAGCGCGATGGTCATGTTGATGTCGGAGAGCAGCTTCACGCCGCCATCGAGGCCCCGCAGGACGGACAGAACCGCAAGGCCGGTAATGGCTGCGATCAGCGTGGTCTGAAGGCCGACACTGATCTGCATGCCGGTGAGAAAACCGATCCCGCTGCTGGCCTGGGCGGCACCGATGCCGATTGTGGTGGCAAGGCCGAAGACGGTGGAGATGACGGCGAACGTGTCGATGACATGGCCCCACCAGCCCCAGACGCGGTCGCCCAGGATCGGATAGAAGGCCGAGCGGATGGTGAGCGGCAAGCCCTTGTTATAAGCGAAGAAACCAAGGGCCAGGCCGACAACGGCATAAACGCCCCATGGCGCAATGCCCCAGTGAAACAGGGTCGCGCTGAAAGCCAGGCGGCGGGCCTCTTCAGTGCCGCCTTCGACATCGAAAGGTGTGCCGAACCAGTCGCTGTAATAGGCCAGAGGCTCAGCTGCGCCATAGAACATGAAGCCGATACCGACGCCGGCGGCAAACAGCATGGCAATCCAGGAGGGGATGCTGAATTCGGGCCTCGCCTCAGCGCCGCCTAGCCGGATGCGGCCGAGGGGAGAGAGGGCAAGCCCGATGCAGAAAAGAAGGATAAGGGGCGGCGTGAGCGCGAACAGCCAGTCAAAGGTTTCCAGCGTCCAGGTCCGCGAGGACTCGAGGCCGAAACCGGTGGCTTGCGGGAAGATGAGCGATACGACGGCGAAGACGATGACAAGGCCGGCGCTGAGGAAGAAGACGGGATTGTGGATGTCGAGTCCCAGCATTTCGACATTGTCCTGGCCCACCTCGTAATCGGTCGTGTACTCGGCCGGCAACTCAGCATCTATGTCAGCCTCTACCTCGGGCTCGCTCATCTTCGAAATCTCCCATCCAGCGAATACCGCTGATTCTTTGCCGACCGAATGAATCGGCTGCCTCTGATCATAATATTCAGGGGAATGTTTCAACCCACCTTTAGATTCGCAGACATGTTGCAAACCTGCAACCACGATATGACACGCTGAAAAATAAAGATTTTTTTGTTATTGGCTTTTGTCATGTGGTCAGAACATGACAAAATGTTGGCGAATTTATTTTCTTTGAAGAACTATGACACTATGTCCGGTCAGCGCTCTGGCGCGGAGGGGTCCGAAGTGAGGGTCTGCCGCGCGGGGAGCCGATTGCAAAAATCACAGCGTTGAATCCAGACGCTTAATCTGATGGGGAATAATATGAAGAAGCTATTCGGTGGCGCGTCCTTGCTCGCCATTGGCGCCATTGTGTCTGCCAGCCCGGTTATGGCGCAGACACAGGAAACGACCGCCAAGAATAATCGCCGTCTGTCCACTGTAACGGTGACAGCAACCAAACGTTCCGAAAGCGCGCAGGACATTCCTGTGACTGTGAGCGCCATTGGTGAAACCGAGCTGCAACAGCTCGGCGTCAAGAATTTCAACGATTATCTGGTGCAGCTTCCGGGCGTGACGGCAGGCGGCTCCGGCCCCGGCCAGAACACGATCTATATCCGTGGCCTCGCCTCCACCACGCCGAACCTGACGGTTGCTGGTGTGGCCGGTCTGGCGCCCAACGTCGCCTTCTATCTCGACGAACAGCCGCTGGCACAGCCGGGCCGTAACCTCGATGTCTATGCCGCCGACCTTGAGCGGGTTGAGGTCCTCTCCGGCCCGCAGGGCACGCTGTTCGGCGCCAGCTCGCAGGCGGGTACGGTGCGTCTCATCACCAACAAGCCGTCGCTGGCCGGTTTCGATGCAGGCTTCGATGCGGAAACCTCGTTCACCGAGGGCGGTGAGATGAGCAACAGCGTCGAAGCGATGATCAACATTCCGGTCACCGACAAGTTCGCGCTGCGCGGCGTTGTCTATAATGACAGCCAGGGTGGCTATATCGACAATGTCGGCGGCACGCTGACGGTCGAGGAATCGGCCCGCTTCCGCCCGGCCGGCACGGTCCGCTCGAACGGTACCGTGGTCCAGCCGCGCCGCGCAGGCTTCCAGGCCGACGACGACCTGTCGAACGTCAACTTCATCGCCGCCAACAATGGCACGATCGCCGAAAACGACATCAACGACACCAATTATCAGGGCTTCCGCCTCAGCGGCCTCTACGAGTTCAACCAGAACTGGGAGCTGCTGATCCAGCACTCGCAGCAGAAGATCGACGCCGATGGCGTGTTCTCCGCTGACCCGGACCTGGACGACTATGACACGGTGCGTTTCACGCCGGAAAGCCTGGAAGACAAGTTCCACAACACCGCCTGGACGCTGGAAGGCCGTCTCGGCATGCTGGAAGCTGTCTATACCGGCGCCTATACCGAGCGGACCACAGACCAGACCATCGACTATTCGGACTATCTGTTCGTCGGCCAGTACCTGCCCTATTATATCTGCGACGCCTCGGTCTCCTATCCGGGCGCGGGCGGTCCTGAAGGCACCTGCTACGCTCCGAACCTGTCGGTCAATTCGCACACCGAAACCGAAGTCCAGACCCATGAGCTGCGCTTCAACACGCCGGACGAGTACCGCGTGCGGGCCACGGTTGGCGCGTTCTATAGCGATCTCGAACTGGCCGAGCGCAACGACTATATCTATCCGGGCACCGCTGTCGTTGAAGGCTTCAATGGACAGACCGGTTTTGCGCCGAACTATCCGCTGACCTACACGGACGTCACCGGCCAGATCAATTCGGCCTATCCCGGCTACTATAGCGAGGCTGGCCCCTTCCCGACCGGCGTCGGCTTCCGGAATGACGTGCTGCGGACCGATGAGAAACTCGGCCTCTTCGGTGAGACCACTTTCGACATTACCGATCAGTTCGCCCTTACGGTTGGCGCACGCTGGTATGATATCGAGGTCGACCTGGAAGGCAGTGCGAACTCCTCCTTCGGCAATATCGGTTCGGACACCGACTCCCAGCAGTTCGGCACGAACATCTCCTTCCTCTACGGCCCGAACGGCCCGGCGGCGGCCCCGCAAAAGGCGGCAACCGACGGCGTGATCTACAAGGCCACGGGTGAATGGACGCCGACCGATAACCTTCTCTTCTATGCCACCTATTCGGAAGGCTTCCGCGCAGGCCTGCTGAACCGTCCGGGCGGCACGCAAGGGCCGGGCGACTACACAGTTCCGTACGAAGTCGATACCGATGATGTGCAGAACTATGAGATCGGCTGGAAAACCGAGCTCTTCAATAATTCGCTGCGCTTCAACGGCTCGGCTTTCTTCGTCGAGGTCGATGGCCTGCAGACGACGATCTTCGATCCGTCGATTGTGAACCTGTTCTATTCGGACAATGCCGCGAATGCAGAGCTCAAGGGCGTCGAAGGCGACTTCCAGTGGGCCCCGAACAGCATTGACGGCCTGACCATTGCCGGTGCGTTCTCCTTCCTCGACACGGAGATCACCGAGGTTCTGGTGCCGACCGACGATGTGGTCGAAGGCTCCGACCTTGCTTTCGCACCTGACTATCAGGGCAATCTGCGTGTACGCTATGAGTGGGATCTCGATCAGCAGATCGGTGGTCAGCTCCTGCGTGCCCACGTCATGCCGCAGGTGGTCTTCTCCGGAAGTTCGTTCACAGATGTGATCGAGATCAACAAGATGGAGCTCGACAGCTATGCGACGCTTGGCGCAACGCTGGGTGTGTCGGCTGATAAATGGACGGCTGAACTGTTCGGCACGAACCTCACCAATGAGTATGCCGAACTCAGCGGCAGCTTCATCTTCGACCGCAAGCGTGTGCAGCCGATCCGTCCGCGCACGATCGGCCTGCGTGTGAGCTACGACTACTAGGCTCACAGCCGAAGACTTGAACCCAGACGCAGCGCCCCGTTTAATCGGGGCGCTGCATTTTTATGAGCCTTCCCATGACGACAGACGCCCCAGCTATCGAGACCCAGCTTGACGCCATCAAGGCCGCCATGAAGGCAGGCCGCTTCGATGAGGCAGAACACCTGGCAGACGCTGTCCTTGAGACCGCGCCCGACAATACCGACGCGCTCTATATGGCTGCGGCCACGGCGCGCTATCTGGACAGGACGGACAAGGCCTTCGCCCTGCTGGACCGGCTGAAGCGGGCCGCCCCGGACTATGGACGCGCCTTTCAGGAGGAAGGCCATCTCTATCGCAAGCTCGCCCGGCCCGAGGAGGCGATTGCGGCCTATATGCTGGCCGTGCGCTGGAACCCGGCCCTGGTCGCTAGCTGGAACGCGCTCAGCGACCTCAACACCCAGCTTGGCCGTACGATTGAGGCGCAGGAGGCGGCGGCGCAGGCCCAGCGGCTGCAGCAATTGCCGCGCGAGCTTCTGGCCGTCACCAATCATATCCATGAGGGCCGCGTGCTGCATGCCGAGCGGATCGCCCGCGCCTTCATGCAGAAGAATCCGCGCCATACCGAAGGCATGCGGCTGCTGGCCGATATCGGCACGCGGCTTGGCGTGCATGAGGATGCCGATTTCCTGCTGGAGACCGCCATCGAACTGGAGCCGGACAATCTGCAGCTGCGGATCGACCATATCCAGGTGCTGCGCAAACGCCAGAAATACGAAGCGGCGCTGGAGCAGGCGAAGGCGCTGCTCGCCCGCGGGCCGGACAATCCGATGTTCAAATCCCTCTATGCCATCGAGAGCATGCAAGCCGGCCAATATGACGAAGCCCTGAAAGTTTTCGATGAGGTCCTGGCGGCGTTGCCCGACGATCTGCCGACCCTCACCTCTCGCGGCCATGCCCTGAAGACGGCGGGCCGCACGCAGGATGCGATCTCCTCCTATAGCCGGGCCGTGGAGGTGGAGCCCCTGCATGGCGATGCCTGGTATGCGCTCGCTAACCTCAAGACCTACCGGTTCACCGATGCGCAGATCGAGGCCATGAAACAGGCCGCGCGCAATCCGAACCTGTCGCATATGGGCCGCGTCCACATCTCATTCGCGCTGGGCAAGGCGCTGGAAGACCGGAGCGAGTTTGATGAAGCCTTCGCCCATTACAGCGAAGGCAACCGTCTGAAGAAGATGCAGGTGCGCTACACGACCGAACACATGCATGAAGAGTTCGAGAGCCAGAAACGCCACTGCACGGCCGAACTGTTTGAGGCGCGCAGCAATACCGGATGTGAGGACCCTGCCCCGATCTTCATCGTCGGCCTGCCACGCGCCGGTTCAACACTGATCGAGCAGATCCTCGCCTCGCACAGCCAGGTCGACGGGACGCTGGAGCTGCCCAATATCCTGTCGCTGGCGCACCGCCTGCGCGGGCGCAAACAGGTGAGCGACCGCGAACGCTATCCGCGCATCCTGCACGACCTGCCGGATGACGAGCTGAAAGCGCTGGGCGAGGACTATATCACCAACACCGCCATCCACCGGCAGGGCGCGCCCTTTTTCACCGACAAGATGCCCAACAATTTCCGGCATATCGGCCTCATCAGCCTGATCCTGCCCAATGCGAAGATCATCGATGCGCGGCGCGAGCCGATGGCGTGCTGTTTTTCCGGCTACAAGCAGCTTTTCGCCGAGGGACAGGAGTTCAGCTACAGCCTGGACGATATCGGCCAGTATTATCGCGGCTATATCGACCTGATGGCGCACTGGGACGAGGTGCTGCCCGGCAAGGTATTGCGCGTCCAGCATGAGGATGTGATCGAGGATCTGGAAGGCCAGGTGCGGCGGATCCTGGACTATTGCGGCCTGCCGTTCGAACAGGCCTGTGTCGACTTTCACAAGACCGAACGGGCCGTGCGCACGGCGAGCTCTGAACAGGTGCGTCAGCCGATCAGCCGGTCAGGCGTCGATCAGTGGCGCAATTTCGAGCCCCATCTCGGGCCATTGAAAGACGCGCTCGGTCCGGCGCTCACGGATTATCGCTAGGCGGCCTGCCCTGCCCGGTCAGGCAAAGTGAAGGCGGCGATACTTGCCCTTGTAATAGAGCAGCGGGTCGCGGCGCGGCTCATATTTCGCGCGCTCCACCTTGCCGACCAGAATGACATGGTCGCCGCCATCATGCATGTCGAAACGCACGCATTCGAAATTGGCGAGAGCGCCGGAAATAAGCGGCGAGCCATGCTGGCCTTCCTGCCAGGGCGTTTCTGCGAAACGGTCCTCACCGGGCTTGGCGAAGAGATTGGAGACAGGCTGCTGGCCGATATGAAGGACGTTGACGGCGAAGCGGCCGGCGCTTTCCAGCGCCTTGAGGCTGCTTGAACTTTTGGCGATGCAGACGAGCAGAAGCGGCGGGTCCAGCGAGACAGAGGTGAAGGAATTTGCCGTGAGGCCGACGGGCTGACCATCCGGTCTCATGGTCGTGACCACGGTGACACCGGTGGCGAAACATCCCAGCGCATCGCGCAGGGTACGCGCGTCAGAGCCCTGCTTATAGTCTGGCAGGAAGCGGGGCACGCGGCGTTCAAGGAAGTCGAGAAGCACGGCGCTGAAGGCATCGGCCCGGTCGAAGACGGCGAGATGACCGGCATCCTCAATCTCTGCAAACTCTGCCGAGGCCACCTTCTTGACGAACCGGCTGGCTGCATCGCGGTCGCCAAGGCCGCTAAGGGCGCCGCGCACGAAAAGGACGGGGACTTTCAGCTCTGTGGCGGCGGCCGAAATGCGGTCGCTGGCGGTTTCAAGGTCAATGGCCGCAGGGAAAGCGGGGTCGAAATCCTCCGGCTTTTGCTGCGCAGCCTTCAGCGTCCCGGCAAGGGCGCGCGCGGTCTCTATGTCGATCTCGGGCGGGGCGTCCGCGAGGACAAGGCCGGCGGCGAGATGGGCCCCGTCCTCACCCACCGCGGCGACAGCGACCCAGCCGCCAAGACCTGCACCGATGACAACGGGGCGCGAGGCGAGCTGGGCGAGAACCGCTCTCAGATCCTCCACGCAAGCGGCGAATTCATAACGGGAATCTTCGGAGCGGTCGCTGCGGCCATGACCGCGCAGATCAAGATTGATGACATAGCGTCCGGCCTTGACCAGGGCATCGGCAATCTCGCTCCAGACAGAACGCGTCTGACCGCCGCCATGGACCAGAAGGACAGACGGGTCGTCCGGTGAGCCGCGCACATCAGCGCGCAGGGTGAGCCCCCCAAACCCCTTGAATTCGCGTTCCGCCATGCCTGGGTACCCGCCCTGTTCGTTCACCGGTTCAAGTGTTGCACTTAATACGCTTTGAAGCCTTGCGAAGGGGCGAACTGATCGCGGGCAGGACTTTGCGCGTGGAAGAATGCCCGGCTGGTCTCTCACTCTCCTGCAGCGGGAATCGACCTGCTTTCATAGTTTGGGTAAGGTAAACAAAGGCCGCGCTGTCTCCGCGCGCCACAGAAAAAGGACATGTCGATGAGCGATCAGTCAGCTTCCAGAGGGCGCAAGCCAATGGGTCTCTTCCGCCGGATCGAAACGATTACGCCGCTCCTTTTCATTCCTTTCATCATCTATGTGGTGATCGCGGTTCTGGCCGGCGGCAGCCATATGGACGAGACGCCCGCCATTGCGGGGAGCCTGAATTCGACGCTGTTTTCGGTGCCGATGGTCTCAGGCGTCAGCTGGCGGATGAGTGTGGGAGACTCCCTGCTCCTGCTCTCGCTGATCCTGCTGTCGGTGGAGATCATCAAGTCGACCAGTTCGCGCTCCAGCGCCATGATCAATCATATGGCGTCCATGGGCGTTCTGCTGGCGTGCATCATCCTGTTTATCCTGTTTGCCAATTTCGCGACGGCGACCTTCTTCCTGCTGACCGTGATGGCGCTGATGGATGTCATGGTCGGCGTGATCGTCAGCATCGTCTCAGCCCGCCGCGACTTTGGCGTGGGCGACGGGTTCGCCAGCAATTAGACGACCGGGGCGCGCGGCGGCTCAGCCGGATGCTGGCTGGGCCCCGCTTTCGCTCTCCTGCGCCTTCGTGGCGGTCGTGCCGAAGATCTTCAGATGGATCATCAGCAGCGCCGGCAGGATGAAGATCAGCATGATCGTACCGAAGAGGATGCCGAAGCCGAGAGAGATGGCGGTCGGGATGAGGAATTGCGCCTGAAGGCTCGTCTCCATGATGATCGGCGTCACACCGAGGAAGGTGGTGAGCGTGGTCAGGAGGATGGCGCGGAAGCGGTCCAGCATGGAATCGATCACGGCCTCGGTCGGGTCCTGCCCGTTTTCCAGGCGCTCATTCAGGAAGTCGGTCACCATCAGTGAGGTGTTGATGATGACGCCTGAGAGGCCGATGATCCCGAAGAAGGACAGAAGCGTGAGGTCCGCGCCCATGAGGCCATGGCCGATCAGCGCGCCGACATAGCCGAACGGGATGGCGCCCATGATGACGAGCGGCTGGCTGTAGGAGCGGAAATTGAGCGCCAGCAGGCTGTAGATCACGATCATGGCGAGCATGAAGTTACGGGCGAGGACGGGGGTCGCCTCGGCCTGTTCTTCCTGATCGCCGGAGACCTGCATGGTTAGGCCCTCATACTCCTGCTGCAGGCGCGGCAGGGCCTCCTCGAACATATGGTTCGAGACGAGGTCGGCGGTGGTGACATCCTCATCCACGAAGGCGTTCAGGGAATAGATGCGCCGACCGTTCACCCGGTTGATCGACGCTGGCGCCGGGGCGATGGAGAGGTCTGCGAGATTATGCATGGGCACGAAGCCCTCTCCCACCTTGACCCGCAGGCGTTTGAGCGTCTCGAGCGAGGCCCGCTCGCTTTCGGGCAGGCGCACGCGGACGGGAATTTCCTCGCGGTCGCGCTGGATACGGACCGCCTCGGCGCCGAAGAAGGCGGCACGGACTTCGCGGGCAAGGTCGTTCTGGGTGAGGCCGTAATTGCGGGCCAGCGGTTTGAGCTGGATGCGCACTTCTTCTGTGGTGCGGAAGCGGTCATCGCGCACATCATAGACACCTGGCTGGCTCTCAAGCTCCTGGCGCAGCTTCAGCACGGCTTCGCGGGTAAGCTCGTCGGTGCGCGCGGAGATCTGGAGCTGGATGGGGGCGCCGGGGCTGACAAGGTCGGAGGTGAAGGTGAGCTTTTCGGCCCCGGGTATCCGGCCGACCTCCTCGCGCCAGGCGCGCTGGAAGTCCTTGGCCTCAAAGTCCCGCGCGCTCGATTGCTTGAGCTGCGCCACGACATAGGCCCGGTTGGCCGAAGCCGCGCTGGTGGTGCTGCCTGTGGCGTTGGCTTCATTGCCGCCCAGGGGTTCGGCAAGCTGCCAGAGGACACCGGCAAGACCATCCTCTGCGTCGGTTACATCGCCGATCGCCCGGCCGGCGGCGGCCTCAAGGTCACGGGCGAAGCGGCGGGTCTGTTCTTCTGACGTGCCTTCAGCGAGCTCCAGTTCGGCGGTGACATAATCGCCTTCCACCGCCGGGAAGAAGATGAACTTCACATAGCCGCTGGCGGTCAGGGCCTGCGCCGCGAACAGGATCCCAAACGCGCAGAGAAGGACCATGATTGGCCGGACCACGACGAATTCCATGGCGCGCTTCAGCGGCCCGCCGGAAAAGCGGCGCAGGCTGGCGGCCACCCTGTCGCGGACGGGGTCGGCAAGGCGGCGCGGCGAGAACCGGCCAGGTTTACTGTCGCTGAGATGAGAGAGGTGGCGCGGCAGGACGAACATACTCTCAACCAGCGACAGGAAGAGAAGGATGATCACGACCGCCGAGACCTGACCGAGGAACTGACCGAAGAGGCCGGGCACAAGAAGGATCGGCACGAAGGCCGTCATGGTCGTGGACACGGAGAAGAGAACGGGCCGGGCCACACGGATCACGCCGAGACGCGCAGCCTCCATCGGCTCTGCGCCCTTTCGCCAGTTGGCATGGATATTCTCACCGACGACGATGGCGTCATCCACGATGATACCGATGGCAAGAATGAAGCCGAAGAGCGAAAGCTGGTTCAGTGTGATGCCGAAGATGAGCATCGGGAAGAAGGCGCCGATAAAGCTGACCCCGACCCCGAGCGCCACCCAGAAGGCGATCCTGATATCCAGGAAGAGAAGCAGAAGAAGCGTAACAAGAACAAGGCCGAGGATGGCATTTCGCACAAGCAGGTCGATGCGCGAGCGAAGGTTCACGGCCTCATCGCGCCAGAGCGTGTATTGCACAGAGCCCGGCAGGGCGTTCTGGATTTCGGTATCGAGATATTCGCGCACGATTTCCGCATTATCGAGCGTCTTTTCACGCCCCACCCGGAAGACCGAGACGTTGACGGCGGGCTTGCCTTCGAAGTTTGCCTCGACAGGAGCCTCCGACAGACCATCGCTGATCTCTGCAATGTCACCCAGGAAGATCGGCGACCCATTGCGCCCTGCCCCGATGACGATGTTCTCAAACTCCGCGCCTGAACGGCGTTCCCCAACGGCGCGGACACGCAGGAGCTGGCGGTCATTCTCGATCTCGCCGGCCGAAAGGTCGAGGCTCTGCTGGGAGATGATCTGCGCGACCTGCGACAGGCTGAGATCGCGGGCACGCAGCTCCTCTTCGGGGATGGCGATATCGATGAGATAGTCCGGCACGCCGCCGATTTCGACGAGGGAGAGGCCTTCCTTGGCCGCGAGTTCGCGCCGGACCCTTTCGGCCGCCTGTTTGAGAACGCGCCGGTCGACATCGCCATAGATGGCAATCTGCGCGACCAGCTCATCGGCTTCGACTTCCGAGATCTGCGGGGCTTCTGCGGCCTGGGGGAAGACAGTGATCCGGCCGATCTCGTTCTTCACCTCATCCAGCATTTCCGACATGGTCTCGCTTTCGGGAATGTCGACAATGACATTCCCGACGCCGGAAGCCGCGAGGCTGGTAATCTTCTCGACGCCTTCCAGGCCCTCAAGCCGCTCCTCGATAGGGCGGACGATAGAGGTTTCGACATCCTCGGGCGTGGCGCCGGGGTAAGGCACGGTGATGGAAATCTTGTAGGTCTCGATCGGCGGGAAGACGCGGACATTGAGCGCCGATAGCGAGGCGATCCCAGAGACGACGAGGAACACCATCAGCAGGTTGGCCGCCACGCGGTTGGCCAGGACCCCTTCGATCATCCGGTTCAAGGCGAAGGCTCCTGCACATGAACGCGCATGCCGTCGATTTCCTCGGCCAGGACGGTCAGCAGCAGCCTGTCGCTGGAAGACAGGTCTGCCGCGCGGATGAGCGCCCCTTCCTCACTGCGATCCACCGGATCGACATCGACCTGGTGGATCTGCTCATCGGGACCGACGACCCAGACATAGCCGTCCTGGCGCACAGCCCCTTCCGGCACGCGCCACATCGGCGTCTCGGACCGGCCCTCTATCAGCAAGTCCATATAATCCCCGGCAAAAACATTGCCCTGGTTCTCTGCCAGAAAGGCATCCGGAAAGACCGAGATGATCGTTGCTGTGCGAGACTGCGGATCGATTTCAGGGGAGAATTCGGAGAGATAGCCGTCCAGCTCCATGTCGCCGAGCGAGCTTGAATTGGGGATGGCCCGCACCGGCAGGCGCCCATCCTCCCGCGCGCGGATGGCGTTGCGGACGGCGTTCACATCCTCAGCCGGCAGACTGGCCTGAATTTCGCCCTCCCCGGCGCTGATCAGCTGGGCCAGCGGCTGGCCGGGCGAGACAAAGGTGCCGGGCGCGACCGATTCAGAGGTCACAATCGCATCGAAGGGCGCGGTGATGGAGGACTTCTCAAGATTACGGCGGGCGATTGTGACCTGGGACTGTGCCTGACGCACGCCAGCCTGCGCATCCTCAAAGGCGGCAATCGCCTGTTCGGCCGCCTTTTCGGGCGAGGCGCCGATGTCAGCGAGATTGATCTGACGGTCACGCTCGGCCTCAGCCTGGCTGAGGCGGGCTTCTGCCGTTGCGAGCTGCGCCCGCGCACGCTCCAGGTCGGCCAGCAGGTCACCGTCGTCGATCTGGAGGATCGTCTCCCCCCGGCCGATGCGCCCGCCAGGCTGGAGGCCCGGACTGACATTGGTCACCTTGCCGGAGACCTCGCCGACAAGCTCAAGGCGTTCACGTGGCTGTAAGCGGCCGGGCGCACGGACATCGAAACTGGAGCCGGCAGGCTCTGGCTGAACCGTCTCGACATAGGGAATGCTGTCTTCCTGCTGTTCGGCGTCCTCTTGCGGCCCACCGCCGGCGCCTGCCAGCGTCATGATCAGGAGGCCGATCCCCAGAACCACGACGCCGAGGATCAACCATAACCAGCTGGGGCGGCTCCCCCCATCGGAGTCGCGGTGTTGGGTTGAATTCTCGTCGGACATAGCGCAACCGATCTGCTAGACAGAAATGTCTTGTTCCCTCTGGTTATCGATCAACATGAGACAATCAAGTCGGGAAGCGAGCCGGACAGGTCAGTGATTATGAAATTTTGTTTTCAGTGTGCGTTCACAGCCTTAGCTGCCGGGCTATTCCTCACCGGCTGCATGACCGCTGGCCCGGACTATGAGGCACCGGAGACGGACATCTATCAGGACCGCTGGCTGGCCGCCGACCTGGATGTGATCGCGCCGGGACAATTGCCGCAATCGGACTGGTGGCAGGCCTTCAACGATCCGCTCCTCACTCAACTGATCGAGGATGCGAAGGCGCGCAATCCAAGCATTGAGGAAGCCGCCGCAAATGTGAAGAACGCCCAGGCAACGGTTCAGGCTGCCCGCGCGGCCGGTTTCCCGATGGGCGCGCTCAATGCATCCGTAAGGCGCCAGAAACAGTCGAGTGCCAGCCTGGGAGCGGATGTGCCCTTCGAGTTCGAGGCGCAGACGCAATATTCGGTGGGCGCTGAAGCAAGCTGGGAGGCAGACCTCTTCGGGCGCACGGCCAACAGCCTGTCCCAGGCGCAGGCCGCCCTTGGCGGGCGCGAAGCGGTAGAGGCCGATACCAAGCGTGCCATACTGGGCGAAACGGCCCGTACCTATCTGACCGTTCGCGAGCTCGACGCCCGTATCGCCGTCAATCAGGCCAATGTCGCGCGCCAGGAAGAGGTTCTGGACCTGACCCGCAAACTTCGCGAAGCCGGGGAAGTGGCCGATATCGATGTGGAGCGGCAGAAAAACCTTGTGCAGACGACCAAGGCCGCCATCAGCGCGCTGAAATCGGCGCGTAGCGAAGCGGCCTCCGGTCTTGCCCAGCTGACCGGCCATACGATGCCGGCCTTCTATGCCGCCTACCCCTCGCTCGAGCCTTTCGCCTCGGACGCACTTGAACCGGTCCGGGCGTTCGGGCCGGTCGAGGTTGGCTCTCCCAAAGAGCTGCTGCGGCGGCGCCCGGACATTCGCGCTGCCGAGCGCCAGCTGGCCGCAGCGACCTATGCCGTGGGTGTCGAGACCGCTGACCTTTATCCGACCCTGACCCTGACCGGACAGGGGTCATTCACCTCCAATGACCCGGATGACATCTTCAACATGGACTCGCTTGGCTATAATTTCGGCCCGCGCCTTAGCTGGGGGATTTTCAACCTGCCTCTCACACGCGCCGAGATCGACCAGGCGGAGGCGGATGTGGAGGCTGCGCGCGCCAACTTTGAAAGCACGGTGATCTCCGCGCTGACCGAGGCGGACGCGGCGCTGCTCTCCTATAATTACGCCGTTGAGGAAACAGCCTTTCGCGCGGCAGCCCTGGAGGCGGCTGACCGGTCGCTGGAGCTGATCGAGATCCGCTATCGCGAAGGCGCTGAAAGCCTGCTGAGCCTGATCGATGCCCAGCGCCAGACGCTCTCGGCCCAGGATGGCGAAATCCAGTCGCGCTACGAAGCGCTCCGCAGGCGGGTCGGCGTCTATAATGCGTTCGGCGGCTGACGCGGCGTCCACTGTTTTCTGAACCGGAAGTCGGTGTAAGAGTACCGCCCAAAGAAAAGACAGGGTGGAACAATGCATTACGCGGAACTTTCCAGGGCATATAATGAGCTGACGGGCCCTGGCGGCGAGTTTGAAATCGTCAAGCAGGAGGTGCTCGGCAACAGGATCCGGACCTGGAAGAATGCGCCGCCCACTGTGCGTGATGTCTGGCTGGCGACCCGTGAGTTCGCTGATCGCGATTACCTCATCTACCATGATGAGAAGCTCACCTATGAAGAGACCCATGAGCTGACCAGCGCGGTTGCGAACTGGCTTTTCGCGCAGGGCGTGAAAACAGGCGACCGGATTGCGATCTCCATGCGCAACTATCCCGAATGGATGATCATCTACTGGGCCTGCTGCTCGGTCGGCATCACGGTGGTGGGCATGAATGCCTGGTGGACCGCCGAGGAAATGGACTACGCGCTGAAGGATTCCGAGCCGGCTGTCCTGTTCCTTGATTCCGAACGCCTTGAGCGCGTGCGCCAGAAGCCGGAAATGCTGAATGGGGCCAAACTCGTCGGGGTCCGGCTTGAGGACTATCCAGACGATGTGACGCCGTGGAGCGAGGTGATTGCGGCGGGCGGCGACCTGCCTGACGTGTCCGTCGACCCGGACAGTGATGCGTGCATTTTCTACACATCAGGCACGACCGGCTTTCCCAAGGGCGCGCAGCTGACCCATCGCGGCTGTGTGTCGAATTTGATGAACATGCTCTATGCCCGCGCCTCGACGGCGCTGGCGGTGATGTATGCGACGGGCGAGGTGCCACCTGATCCGCCCCCGGTGCCTGTTACGCTGATCAATACGCCGCTCTTCCATGTGACGGCGAACAATTGCGCCGCATATGCCGTCACCGCGGCAGGCGGCGCGATGGTGCTGATGTACAAGTGGGAGGCCGGCGAGGCACTCCGCCTGATCGAGAAACACCGTATCATGACGATGAGCGGCGTGCCGGTCATGGCACGTGAGCTGATCAATCATCCCGACTTCGAGAAGACCGACACGTCCAGCCTTCTGGCGCTTGGCGGGGGCGGCGCGCAGGTTCCACCGGATCTGGTTCTGAAGATCGAGGAGAAAGTGGCAACCGCCCGGCCGACCACCGGCTATGGCATGACCGAAACTTGCGGCATCATCACCTCGCTCAGCGCCGACTTCTATGTCGACAGGCCAGACAGCGCTGGCCCCGCCATGCCGAGCTATGAAGCCAAATGCGTGGATCCGGATGGCAATGAAGTGCCGTTAGGCGAGCGCGGAGAGCTTTGGGTGCGGGGCGCTTCGGTCATCAAGGGCTATATCAACCGGCCCGAAGCGACCGCCGAGACGATTACCGATGGCGGCTGGCTGCATACAGGCGACATCGCCCGCATGGATGAAGACGGCTTCATCTATATCGTCGACCGCAAGAAGGACATGGTTCTGCGCGGCGGCGAAAACATCTATTGCGCCGAAGTCGAAGCGGCCCTCTATCGCCATGACAGTGTCGCCGAGTGTTCGGTGTTCGGCATTCCCGATGAGCGCCTTGGCGAAGAGGTCGGCGCGGCGGTTGTCGCAAAGCCCGGCCATACGCTGACGGAAGAGGCGATCCGCGAGCATTGCGCAGCGATCATGGCGAAGCACAAGGTGCCGCGTTATGTCTGGATCCTTGAAGATGCCCTGCCCCGCAATGCCAGCGGAAAGTTCCTGAAACGCGAGCTGCGCGACAAGCTTGCCGCCGGGTTGTGAGCGTTCGCGCCTAGTCGTGGCCGATATAGCCGAGCGTGGAGGCGCGCTGGATGGCCCGCGCCTTGCCAGCCACGCCGAGCTTTGTCGCGCTATTGGTAATGTGAAAGCGTACCGTTGGCACTGAAATGTGCATGATCGTGGCGATCTCCGCATCGGTCTTGCCGGCCGATGCCCATTTCAGACACTGGATCTCGCGGCGGGTGAGATAGACGGCTGGCCCCTGCGGCCCCAGTGAGCGCGCGTCGTGATAGGTCGCGATGAATTTCAGGGCCAGCGCATGCAAGGATTCGGCATGGCGCTCGAATATGGCGCGCGTCTCCTGCGGCTGGTCGGAGGCCCAGGCCACCGCGCCGATTGCGCCGCCCGGCAGGTAGGCAGGGGCGACGATGGCCGCCTGGATGTGCGCCTTCAGATACTCCTCAGGATCGTTTGAGGCCGCCACGGCCGCATTGGGGCGCCAGCTTCCGACCTCGCCTTCGGCATAATAGAAGGGCTCTGCGCAGGTGCGGGTGGCATGAACGAGCGTGGAGCGCAGGGCAAACATGCGATCCTTCCAGTATTCCAGTGAGGGATCGAGCCATTTGAAGACCGTCTCGGCAAAAGGTTCCCCCTCGCGATCCCGCATCGGGTCCGTGCTGCTGATGTCGGCGCTGACGGCGATGTATGGCAGGCCGATTTCCTCGCCCTTCTCCGCGACCTGACGGGCCAGGATATCCAGCCGGTCTTCGATGGACAAAGATACACCGTGTCCCGGCATGCAAAGCGCCTCCTCACCTATTATTACTGGCAGCTTGTCTACTGTCGCCACGATCTGGCACCTTCACGCGAAGGCACCGCAATAGCTGCTGTGTAGATAAAAGGGGGGTAAAGGCATGAAGCTCGCATTGGAACAGCGCCACGAGGAATTTCGCGAGGAGGTGCGGGCGTTTCTTCAGGAAAACCTGCCCGCAGACCTCGCCGAAGCCGGACGTCTGACAACCAGCGTTTTCGTTGAGCCTGAATTCTCACTGCCCTGGCAGCGCATCCTTTACGAAAAGGGATGGGTCGCGCCGCACTGGCCAGAGCAGTATGGCGGCCCGGGCTGGGACGAGATGCAGAAATATATCTTTGCATCCGAATGCGCGCGGGCCGGCGCCCCGTCGCTTTCGCCCATGGGACTGCAGATGGTCGGCCCCTGCATCATGGGGTTCGGGACGCAGGCGCAGAAGGATTATTACCTCCCGCGCATCCTGGCGGGTGAGGATTACTGGTGTCAGGGCTATTCGGAGCCGGGCGCCGGCTCCGACCTTGCCAGCCTCAAGCTTCAGGCCGTGAGCGATGGCGAGGACTACGTTCTCAACGGGTCAAAGATCTGGACCACGCACGCCCATCATGCCAACCGCATGTTCTGCCTGGTGCGCACAAATAGCGATGGCAAACCCCAGCGGGGCATCACTTTCCTGCTGCTGGATATGACCTTGCCGGGCATCAAGGTGGACCCGATCATCACGCTGGCGGGCGAACATGAGGTCAACCAGGTCTTCTTTGATGAGGTACGCGTGCCGAAATCCGGGCGTCTTGGCGAGGAAGACGATGGCTGGACCGTCGCGAAATACCTGCTTGAGTTCGAGCGGGGCGGCGGCTCATCGGCTGGGCTCGAAGTTGCGCTGGAGCGCGTGGCCGCTATTGCCGTCGCCGAAAGCGATAATGGGGCGACTGTTGCCCGTGATAGTGGTTTTGCCCGGCGCTATGCCGATGCCTGTATCGCCCTGGAGGCGGTGAAGATCACGGAGCAGCGCGTCGCAGCCGCGCTTGCCGGTGGACAGAATCCGGGGGCCGCTTCCTCCATGCTGAAGACCGCACGCACCGAGACAATGCAGAGGATAGACGAGTTGGCCGTAGAAGCGGCAGGCCCCTATGGGAATGTGGAGCAGATCACCGCCCGCCAGCCTGGCGCGAACATGGAGATGATCGGGCCGCGTCACAGTGTGACGGCAATGCCACGCTATCTGAATAATCGGGCCGGATCTATCTATGGCGGCTCCAATGAAGTTCAGCGAAACGTAATGGCCAAGCTGCTTCTGGGGCTGTGACCGGGGCAGACGCATAGGTACCTGTCATTTCCGATAGCTTGTGCCGGGCGGCGGCTTTCACGACCCTCTCGAGGCATAATGAAGCCGGACTAAATCCGGTCCTTAGGGAGGAAAATTTGATCAATAGAGTCACACTACGCCACACCCTCGTCTCAAGCACAGCCATCGCGCTGGCCGCCGGGGCAAGTCCGGCCTTTGCGCAGGACGCGCCTGCGGAGGAGCCTGTCGCCACCACGCAGGCGCCAGAAGCCGCCGAGGATGGCCAGCGCCGTCTCACCTCGATCCAGGTGACCGCACAGCGCCGTTCAGAGTCGGTGCTCGACGTACCGATGTCGATCCAGGCCTTCGGTGAGGACCAGCTTGCCGACCTGCGGGTCAACAGTGTCGACGATCTTCAATCGGTCATCCCCAGCTTCTCTGTGTCGCAATCCTATCAGGGTGTGCCGACCTATACGCTGCGCGGTATCGGCTTCAACACGATCAACCTTTCCTCGACATCCACCGTCGGCACCTATGTCGACGAAGTCGCCTATCCCTATCCGATCATGAATTCCGGCCCGGTCTTCGACGTCGAACGGGTCGAAGTGCTGAAAGGCCCGCAGGGCACGCTGTTCGGCCGCAATACCACCGCTGGCCTGATCAACGTCGTGACCAACAAGCCGTCTGACGAGTTCGAGGCGTTCGCCGCGCTCGACGTCGGCAATTACGAAACGCTGAACTATGAGGGCATGGTCAATGTGCCGCTGGGCGACAAGGTCCAGGCGCGCGTCGCGGCCCGCTATGAGACCAGCGACAAGGGCTGGCAGGAATCGATCTCCCGCGGCGAGGACCGCGGCAAGGTCGACAAGCTCGGCTATCGCGCCGCGCTGGCCTTCCAGCCGACGGCGAACTTCGATGTCGACCTTTCCATCAATGGCTGGATCAACAAGTCCGACACGATCGGTGGTCAGGGCATCGCCTTCACCCCTGCGACGGACCCGGCCAATGGCAACACCAACAACACGCCCGGCGTGGCCGAATTCCTGGCCAACAACTTCCCGACGGATGCCACGCAGGCTGACTGGGCGCCGCGCTCTGCGCGTGAACAGGACATCGGCATCGGCCCGGGCGTCAAAGGGCCGCTGGAGGAAGACTCCACCTTCAATGCCTACAAGCTCGGCCTCAATTACTCCTTCGACAACGGCATGCGTCTGGTCTCGCTGACCGGCTATAATGAGCTTGAACGCGAAGCCGTTCTCGACTGGTCGGGTGTGCCTTACCAGATCCTGATCCAGGACATCGATGGCGAGATTACCTCCTTCAGCGAGGAACTGCGCCTTGAGGGCGAAACGGGCATCGCGAACTGGCTGGTCGGTGTCTATTACGGCAAGGACGAGATTACCGACGGCAACCGTACGCTGCTGCGCGACAACTCCAACAGCAACTCGGTCAGCCGCGCGGCTGCCGGCCTTGCAACGAACCCCGTTGCTGTGGTCGAAGCCCTGCTTGGTGTCCCGCCCGGCTCCCTTCCACCGGCCCAGGTCGCGCAGATTCAGGGCCTGGCTGCCTTCGTCAACCGTGATCCGGAAACAGGCCAGCCCTATCCGATCACGCAGATCCTGAACTCGTTCCAGACCTATTATGATATCGGTGAGTTCGAGACAGAGACCGCAAGTATCTTCGCCAATGCCGACTGGGAATTCTCACCACAATTCTCGCTGACCACGGGCATCCGCTACACCGAAGATACCCAGGACTATTATGGCTGCTCTGGCGACGTGGATGGCTCGATGCAGCCGAACGTCAATATCTTCAACCGGGTCTTCTATACGCTGACCTACGGCCTGCCGAACCCGCCATCGCCGCTTCTGGAAAATGGCTGTAACACCTTCAACCAGGCCGAAAACAGCTTCGGCCCGGTGACATCCGACCTGACCGAGGACAATATCTCGTGGCGGGTCGTGGGTAATTATACCCCTTCAGACGATCTGCTTCTCTACGCCTCTGTCTCGCGCGGCTTTAAATCGGCATCGACACCGGTCAACGCCGCCTCCAAGTCAGAACAGAACCAGCCCGCCACGCAGGAAAAGCTGACAGCCTATGAAGTCGGTGTGAAAGCCGGCCTGCTGGACCAGCTGGTGCAGGCAAATGCGTCGCTCTTCTATTACGACTATACCGACAAGCAGGTCTCATCCTATTTCGCAGATGACATCTACACCGCACTTGCGCGCCTGCAGAATGCGCCTGAGGGCGAAGCCTATGGTCTCGATGCGGAAGTCACCGCACTTCTGACCGATGAGCTGACGGCCATTGCCGGTGTCACCCTGCTCCACACCGAGTATGGCGACTTCCCGACGACGGACGCAGCCGGTCAGCCGACCAATAATCAGGGCGACCCCTTCCTCTACAGCCCGGAGCAAAGCTTCAGCCTGAGCCTTCTCTATGATGATCAGGTGACCGATACGATGGGCCTTCGCGGCGCACTATCGGCCCGCTGGCAGAGCGAATCCTATGCCGGTGCGCCGGACGAAGAGGACTTCCATATCGACTCCTATGGCGTCGTGAACGGGTCGATTTCTCTCTACGGCCTCGATAGCGGCTGGGAGTTCGGCATCTGGGGCAAGAACCTGCTGGACGAGTATTACTGGCCGCAGGTGTCCTCAAACGCGAACGTCGTGCTTCGCTTTGCAGGCCGTCCGCGCACCTATGGCGCCTCGATCTCCTATCGCTACTAGGCGGTAGACAACATCCAAATGTTGGACTTGCGGTGCCGGTTTCGACCGGCACCGCTTTTTTTATGTCCTTGACCGGCCCGTGCGTCACCCCGCTAGCGCTGGTGGCACAAGACGCCGCAAGAGCGTCTCAAATAAAAGGGAGATCCGCATGTCAGAGTCCAATACCGAGGCCAGCGTCCTCTATGAGGTCAGCGATCATATCGCGACGATTACGCTGAACCGTCCGGAGCGGCGCAACGCGCTCAATTTCGATGCCTATGACCGGCTGGAGAAGGCCTTGCGGCGCGCCGTGACCGACGCCGAGGCGCGCTGTGTCATTATCACCGGCGCCGACCCGGCGTTCTGCTCTGGCGATGATGTGCGCGAAATCATGGCCGCGCCCAAGCCGAAAGAAACCGCCCCCAAATCACCCACTGTGCGCCACCAGCCCACCCCGGCCGCCATGGCAGCCCTGGAGTGCGACAAACCGGTCATCGCGGCCATAAATGGCGCCGCCATCGGCTGGGGCATGGAGCTTGCGCTCTATGCCGATATCCGCATCGCTTCTGACAGGGCGAAATTCTCCGAGATGTTCATCAAGCGCGGCCTTGTCTGCGATGTCGGCGGCTTCTACCGCCTGCCCTCGATTGTCGGGCCCGCCAAGGCCGCAGAGCTGTTGTTTACCGGCGACGTGATCGATGCGGGGGAAGCTGAACGTATCGGCCTTGTGTCCCGCACCGTGCCGCATGCAAAGCTGATGGACGAAGCGCGTGCCCTTGCTGGGCGGATTGCCGAGAACCCGCCGCTGGCGCTGCGCTATATGAAGGAAGGCATCCGCAAGGGCAGTTATGGCGACCCGCGCGAGCTTGGCTCATGGGCGATCGAGACGATCCGGGCCCTTATGGAAACCGAGGATCACAAGGAAGGCGTGGCGAGCTTTCTTGAGAAACGCCCGCCGGTCTTCAAGGGCCGTTAGGCGCGCCTGGCAGCGCGCCTGTCGAACAGTTCGAAAGCCAGCATGCCCGCTGCCATGGCAGCAAGGAAGCCAAGGGCCTCGGCGCCGCCAATGGTAATGGCGGCTATGGCGGGGCCCGGACAGAGACCGACCAACCCCCATCCGAGGCCGAACAGGAGTGCGCCGATGGCAAGCCTTGCATCGAGCTTGCGGTTGCCGGGGACCTGAAACCTCTCTGCAAGTACAGGGCGCGGGCGGCGCCAGACCAGCCTGTAGCCGATTGCCGTCACGATGAGCGCCGCACCCATGACAAAGGCGAGCGAGGGGTCCCAGTTTCCGAACAGGTCTAGGAAGGCGATGACCTTTGCCGGATTGACCATTTGCGAGATGACCAGCCCCAGTCCGAAGACGAGACCGGCCAGGAGAGCGACAAGGTGACGTGCCATGGGCTTCAGGCTCCAATGAGGGGTTTGATCAGGGCAACGGTCGCCATCCCTGCAGCCATGAAGAGAGCCACCGAGACCATGGACCGCGGCGAGAGGCGCGCGAGGCCGCAGACGCCGTGTCCGCTGGTGCAGCCAGAGCCAAGACGCGTGCCGAATCCGACCAGCAGACCGCCGGCCAGGATGAGCGGCCAGCCAGCCTGCAGGTCAAAGGGCGCCCGCTCGCCTGCCACCAGCCAGTAGACCAGCGGGGCCGCGATCAGGCCAAGCACGAAGAAGAGGCGCCAGAGACGGTCGCCTGCCTCTGAAAAGACCATGCCCGAAAAGAGGCCGCTAATCCCGGCAATCCGGCCATGAAAGGCCATCAGCAGGACAGCCGAGAGGCCGATCAGGGCCCCGCCAATGCTGGCGCTTACAGGTGTGAAATTTTCCATCTCAGGGGTTCCATTGTTTTCACTTTACACTTATGTAAATCGTAAAGTGAATAACTGCAAGGCACAACGGACACTGAAATGATCAAGGATGCACGAAACATGGAGCCGCTCGCCCGCGAAGCGACGGCCCTTCTCAAATCGCTGTCTCACCCAGATCGTCTCATGGTCTGTTGCCAGCTTCGAGGCGGAGAGATGAGCGTGGGCCAGCTTGAAGCCCAGCTTGAAATCCCCCAGCCGCGGCTTTCCCGTGAACTCGCCAAATTGCGTGAGGAGGACATCCTTGCAGCGCGCCGGGAGGGAAAGGTCGTTCACTACTCGCTGGTCGACGCACGCGTCCACGCGCTCGTGGACGCAATCTGTAAAGTCATGCTCGGCCCAGATGCAGATCCGGAAATGCGCGTTGGAGCAGAACGCGCGGGAGAAAAACAATGACAAAACCAGACGTAAAAGGCTTTTTCGATGAAGCCACGAACACGATCAGCTATGTCGTATGGGACAGGACAACGAAGCAGGCCGCCATTATCGACTCCCTGCTCGATTTCGACCAGGCGTCGGGCCGGACGGCAACGCATTCGGCGGACAGGATGATCGCTTTCGTGAAGGACACCGGCCTCACCGTCGAGTGGATCATCGACACGCATGTCCATGCCGATCACCTGACGGCCGCGCCCTATATCAAGAGCCAGCTTGGCGGGCGAACCGGGATCGGCGAGCATATTTCGACGGTGCAGAAAGTCTTTGGCGAGATTTTCAATGCGGGTCAGGAATTTCATACCGATGGCAGCCAGTTCGACCATCTTTTCACCGATGGCGAGACCTACAAGATCGGCACCATCGAGGCCCGCGCCATTCACACGCCGGGCCACACACCGGCCTGTATGAGCCACCTTATCGGCGGCGCGGTCTTTGTGGGCGATACGATCTTCATGCCGGACTATGGCACGGCGCGCTGCGACTTTCCGGGCGGCGATGCGGCAACGCTTTACGACTCGATCCAGAAGCTGTTTGCCCTGCCCGGCGACACGCGGGTCTTCCTCTGCCATGACTACAAGGCCCCGGGGCGGGAGCACCATGTCTGGGAAACCACGATTGGTGAGGAAAAGGCGCACAACACGCATATCCATGAGGGCGTGACGAAAGCGCAATTCGTGAAGATGCGCACAGAGCGCGACGCCACCCTCGACATGCCGAAACTCATCCTGCCATCGGTCCAGGTCAATATGCGGGCCGGAGAGATGCCGCCTGCAGAATCGAACGGAATGCGCTACATGAAAATCCCGATCAACGCGCTCTAGCTTTCAAGGACGCCTGATATGGCCTTCCGGCCTGCACGATACTTTCCCATCCTCGAATGGGGGCGCGAATACCGCCGCGAGACGCTGGTCAATGACCTGATTGCGGCGGTGATCGTGACCATCATGCTGATCCCGCAATCGCTGGCCTATGCGATGCTGGCGGGCCTGCCGCCCCAGGTGGGGCTCTATGCCTCCATCCTGCCCCTGATCGCCTATGCCATTTTCGGCACCAGCCGGACGCTTGCCGTCGGGCCGGTGGCCATCCTGTCGCTGATGACGGCAGCCGCCGCCGGGAAGATCGCGCCACAGGGCAGCGACGCCTATATACAGGCCGCACTCATCCTGGCCTTCCTGTCCGGCGCGATCCTTCTGGTCCTCGGGCTGTTGCGGGCCGGCTTTCTCGCCAACTTCCTCAGCCACCCGGTCGTGTCCGGCTTCATCACCGCTTCCGGCATCATCATCGCAGCCTCGCAGCTCAAACACATCCTCGGGGTCGATGCGGGCGGGCACAATCTTTTTGAGATCCTGGTCTCGCTTGTGCGCCATATCGGTGAGACGAATGCGGCCACGTTCGCCATTGGGGCCGCGTCGCTCATCTTTCTGTTCGGGTCCCGAAAATATCTGAAGCCTGCGCTGATCAAGGCGGGCCTGCCGGAGAAAGCCGCCGCCATCATCACGCGGACCGGCCCCGTCTTCGCGGTGATCGCCAGCATCCTGGCCGTTGCCCTGCTGCAGCTCGATCAGGCAGGTGTGCGCATCCTCGGCGATGTGCCGCGAAACCTGCCAGAGATTGGCCTGCCCGCCTTTGACCGGGAGGTGTGGACGCAGCTTCTGGGGTCGGCTGCCCTCATCAGCCTGATCGGCTTTGTCGAGTCGGTTTCTGTGGCACAGACACTGGCGGCCAAGAAGCGCCAGCGGGTCGATCCGGATCAGGAGCTTGTCGGCCTCGGTTTTGCGAGCCTGTCGGCCGGCATATCCAGCGGCTATCCCGTCACGGGCGGCCTCGCCCGGTCTGCCGTCAATTTCGATGCGGGCGCGGAAACACCGGCAGCTGGCGCTTTCACGGCTGTGGGCATCGCGCTCGCCACCCTGTTTCTGACGCCATATCTCTATTTCCTGCCGCAGGCCGTGCTGGCCGCCACCATCATCGTTGCGGTGCTGTCGCTGGTTGATCTCAAGGCGATCCGGCAGGTGTGGTCCTATTCACGCGCGGACTTCAGTGCGATGTCGGCCACCATCCTCGTCACCCTGTTTGCCGGGGTCGAGCTTGGTGTGACGACGGGCGTCGCCCTCTCGCTCTTCCTGCATCTCTACAATACCAGCCGGCCGCACTTTGCGCTGGTCGGGCAGGTGCCGGGCACGCACCATTTCCGCAATGTGAACCGTCACCGCGTCGTGATCTCTGACACGGTCCTGACCATACGGATCGACGAAAGTCTCTATTTCGCCAATGCGCGCTTTCTGGAAGACACGGTCTATTGCGTTGTCAGCAACAGGCCGGACCTCAAACACCTCGTCCTGATGTGTTCGGCGGTGAACCGGATCGATGCGAGCGCCCTTGAGAGCCTTGAAGCGATCAATCACCGGCTCAGCGATGCCGGGATCAAGCTGCATCTCTCCGAAGTGAAAGGGCCGGTGATGGACCGGCTGAAACGCTCACACTTCCTCGAGGAGCTGAGTGGAAACGTCTATCTCAACACCTATGACGCGATGGAGGATCTCGACCTCGACTGCGTCCAGGCCGCCTTCAGCAAGGACGCCGCGACCACATCGCCCGACGCCATCCCCTGCCCCTCCCTCACCCTTGCTGGCCTGGAACGGGTGTGATGCGGAAATGAGACCGCTTGCGCTTTGCAGCAGGGTCCCGATCAGGCAACCCGGCTGTTGGAATGGCGCCGGATAACGACGGCCACGCCCGACCCTGTTGGTACACCGTGACCAATTTGGCTCATAATGCTGCGCCGCACTTTACGTGAATTTTACGTGTCAACGATATCGAGGCCCAAGAATTTATCTTGGATAATCAGTCTTCAGGAGAAGAATTTGAGACCATTTCCTCAGACTTTCCGGCTGTCTGCTCTTCTTCTACTTGTGGCTGTCGCAACGCCGGCATCGGTCGCACAGGCCGCTGGCGAAAGCGAATTACTGGCTGTACGCGGCCTGCTGGACTCTGTCTGGGTGATCGTCGCCGCCGCCCTGGTCATGGTCATGCAGATCGGCTTCCTGCTTATCGAAGCGGGCATGGTGAGGTCCAAGAACTCAATCAATGTCGCCATGAAGAATGTGATGGATTTCTGCGCCTCCATCCTCTTCTTCGCCCTCATCGGCTTCATGTTCGCCTTCGGCACCTCAAGTATATTGCCGGTCGGGATCGACCTTGATTTTGCAGGCCTTGCCAACCTCTCCTCCTCTGAGCAGATCTTTTTTGTCTTCCAGGCCATGTTCTGCGGGACCGCCGTCACCATCGTGTCCGGCGCGGTGGCGGAACGCATGCGTCTCTCCTCCTATGTCCTTGGCTCGGTCCTGATTGGTGCGGTGATCTATCCGGTCTTCGTTCACTGGACATGGGGCGGCGCGCTTCATGAGAATGCTGGCGCCTTTCTCGGTAATCTTGGCTATATCGACTTTGCCGGTTCCACCGTGGTTCACGCGCTTGGCGGCTGGCTGGCGCTGGCGGCCTGTGTTTCGCTCGGCGCTCGCCACGGCCGGTTCACCCCCGACGGACAGCCGGTCCGGTTTTCAGGGCACAGCCCGGTCCTCGCGGCCGGCGGGACCTTGATGCTCTATGTCGGCTGGATCGGGTTTAATGGCGGTTCGGTCGGCATTGCCTCGCTGGAGATCGGCCCGATCATTCTCAATACGCTTCTGGCCGGCGCGGCCGGCTGTATTGCCGGCTATCTCTGGACGATGCTCCGGGACCGGACAGTCTATCCGGAAAAGGTCATTTGCGGCCTCCTCGGCAGTCTCGTCGCCGTGACTGCAGCCTGCCACATCATCGCCCCCTGGGCCGCCATTCTCATTGGTGCCGCGGGCGCCATCTCTGCGGTCTGGTTCAATGAATGGCTTGAGCGGCGGTTTCACATTGATGACGCGGTCGGGGCCATTGGCGTACACGGCTTTGCCGGTGTCGTCGGGGTGCTGCTGCCGGTGCTTCTAGCGCCGGTGGACGCCCTGCCGGCCGGCAGCCGCCTGGACCAGCTGGGCGTGCAGCTTCTTGGCGCTGGCATCAACTTCGCCTGGGCCTTCGGTCTCGGCTTCGGCTTCTTCCAGCTCCTCAAGGCACTGGGCGGTATCCGCGTGTCGCCAGAGGCTGAGGAACGCGGCCTTAACGAGGTTGAGCACTCCACCCGGATCGGGATCGGACATATCGAGGATGCGTTCAGCGATCTTGTGAGCGGAACGGCCGACCTGAGCATGCGCCTGCGGATCGAGGGCGGCGACGAGGCTGAACGGCTGACCCGCATGTTCAATGCCCTGATGGAAAATCTGGAAACCCAGGAACAGCAGCGGTCTCTTGACGAGGGCCAAAGACGGTCGGCGGCAGAGGCCGAACGGCTCTCCGCCCTCGCCAATGCGACCTTTGAAGCGCTCTGTATTATAGTGGACGGCAAGATCGTGGATGGAAACGCGGCGCTTGCGCGGCTTCTGGGTCTTCAGCTCAGCGATATCCGCTCCCGTCCGCTGATACGCTTCATGCCGGTCGAGGATATCGAGAAGCTTGAGCAATGCGCCCAGACAAAGGACGCGCCGGCTGTCGAACTCTCTATCGTCAACTCGACCGGCCACGCCATTCCAGTGGAAGTGCGCGGACGGGACATGGAGTTCCGGGGCGTCGGCACGCGGGTTCTGGCCATTGTCGACCTGCGCGAACGCAAGAAGGCCGAGGCCCGTATCCGCCACCTCGCCCTCCATGACCCGCTGACGGGTCTGCCCAATCGCGCCCTTTTCAATGAGCGCCTCAGGGTGATGATCGACCGGACTGTGGCTGAAGAGAGCTTGTCTGCCGTGGTCCTGATCGACCTCGACCGGTTCAAGGATGTCAACGATCTGCACGGCCATGCGGCCGGCGACCAAGTGCTCAAGGTGACGGCAGAGCGCATCCAGGGGCTGGTGCGCCATCGCGATACGGTCGCCCGGCTCGGCGGCGATGAGTTCGCGGTGCTTCAGCTTGGCCTCGATTTCGCCAACCAGACTGAAGAACTGGCCTTCAGACTTGTCGAGGAGCTCAATCGCCCGATCACCCTGTCAGGGGGTCAGAAGGTCCGGATCGGTGCATCGGTCGGTGTCGCCTTCTGTCCGCGAGACGGTATTCAGAGCGTTGGCCTGGTCACGCGGGCCGACACAGCGCTCTATCACGCCAAGAATAGCGGGCGGAACTGCTATGCCCTGTTCGAGCATGGCATGGACGAACACATCCGTCTCCGCCAGATCCTGGAACTCGATCTGTCGGCGGCGCTTGAGGGCAATCAGCTGGAGCTTCACTATCAGCCAAGGGTCAATGTACGCACAGGCGAGTTCGCCAGTTACGAGGCGCTGGTGAGGTGGAACCACCCCGAGCGTGGCCAGATACCGCCGAACGATTTCATTCCTGTCGCCGAAGGCTGCGGCCAGATTGTCGCCATCGGTGAGTGGGTTCTTCGCACAGCTTGCCGCGCGGCGGCAGAGGACCTCGGCGCTGCTTGCGTCAGCGTGAATGCAAGCCCGCTTCAGTTCCGCGACCAGAACTTCGTGGCCGCCGTGCGCGGCGCCCTTGAGGAAAGTGGTCTTGACCCCTCCCGGCTGGAAATCGAGATTACCGAAAGTGTCCTGATCGCCGATGACCAGAGAGCGCTGGCGGTGTTCCGGGCCCTGAAGGCCATTGGCGTGAAGATCGCGCTCGACGACTTCGGCACGGGATATTCATCCCTTGGCTATCTCAGCCGTTTCCCGTTCGACACGATCAAGATCGACCGGTCCTTTGTAAGGAATCTCAGCAAGGACCCGAACAGTCTGTCCATTGTGGAGACAATCATTCGCCTTGGCCGGTCTCTGCACATGACCGTCGTGGCCGAAGGCGTCGAGACGGAGGTTGAACTCATCGCCCTTGCCCGCACAGGATGCGACGAGATTCAGGGCTTCCTGGTTGGGGCGCCCCAGCCGGTGGACATCACATTGAGGACACCGCCGGAAGAGGTGCAGGAGATCCTGCTATCCGAGAGGCGTCTTGAAGACCTGCGTGCCGTTGGCAAGGGCAGGCGCATGGCGGGTTAGCCGGGCTTGCGCAGCGAACCGAAGCGGAAGCTCATTGCGTGCAGGTCGTTGGTGGAATTCAGAATTGCCATTGTCTCTTCGCGGCTGAGCCGGCTGAGGAATTCCTGTACCGATGAGGCCCTCTCACTGCGGGCACGGGCCGTCGCAAGCGGGGTATGAACCTCCTGCTGCTGCAGTGGCCAGAACGGGTCGACCAGATCAGCGCGGGCCTGCTGGCGCTCACGATCCACCAGAAGGGCGGAGAGACGGTCGGGCTGCAGCCCCGCAAAAGTGGAGCGCGCCTTCACCGCCTGTTCAAAGCAGGCCGGCGCGGTGAGCTCGACCGGGGTCACGATCCCGCCATATCGCCGCGCCGCCCCGCCAGCCGACGGCAGTGAGGTGAGCCAGATAAGCGGGGCGCTTAGAACGAGGCCGACCGTGGCGGGCGCCAGCCAGGCGGCATAGATCGGCGAGATGATGACCGCCGCCACCGTCAGGACGATGCCAAGCAAGGTCGGAAACAGGCTCTGGCGCATGATCGTGGCGAAGGTGTAGTGACCATCGCCGCGCGCCTGGGGCGACCAGCCGCTGTCGCGGCCGAGGACAACACTGATCACCGCCGCCGTCTGCGTCGCCATAAGGATGGGCGCCATAAGCACCGAAATGAGAAGCTCGCTGAACACGCCCAGCGTCGTGCGCCCAAGCCCGACCTTCTGACGCCAGTCCCGGTTCAGCCAGCCATAGACGAGGCTCAGGAGCTTCGGCGCAAACAGGATCGCCATTGTAACGACAAAGAGGCGGAGCGCGCGTTCGGAGTCGATCACAGGCCAGGTCGGAAAGAGCGAAGCCCCTTCGCCGAAATATTCCGGCACGAGAAAGCTGTTCTGAAGGGAGAGGAACAGACCGACCGTGATGAAGAGGAGCCAGAATGGCGAGGCGAGATAGGAGAATATCCCGTTGATCAGGTGAAACCTGTTGGTGAAGGAGAGCCCCTTTACGCGCGCCAGCACGGCCATGTGCTGCATATTGCCCTGGCACCACCGCCGGTCCCTGACCGTGTGGTCGATGAGCGTTGGCGGGCCTTCCTCGTAGGAGCCTTCAATGTCCGCGCGGATTTCCACATTCCATCCGGCCCGACGCAAAAGCGCGGCCTCGACAAAGTCATGGCTGAGGATCGAGCCGCCAAGCGGCGCGCGGCCGGGGATGACCGGCAGACCTGCGGCTTCTGCCAGCGCCGAGACCCTTATGATGGCGTTATGGCCCCAGAAATTGCCTTCCTTCTGCGCCCACCAGGCGATGCCATGACCAAGCACAGGTCCGTAGAGAGCGGACGCAAATTGCTGCACACGGGCAAATAGCGTGCGCGCGCCGACAAGTTGCGGGATCGTCTGTATGAGACCGGCGCGCGGTGACGCCTCCATCGCCTCTACCAGCTCCAGTATGGCCGCACGCGACATATAACTGTCGGCATCATAGACCAGCATATAGTCGTAGCGCCCGCCCCAGCGGGTGACGAAATCGCGGATGTTTCCGGCCTTGCGGTGAGCATTTATAACCCGCCTGCGATAGCGGATCGCCACGTCCGGCGGGGCTTTTGCCTGTAGTTTGCGGAAGCCTGCTTCTTCGCAAAGCGCGGTCTCCGGATCGGTGGTGTCGCTAAGGATGAAGCACTCGAACTGGCTTGGCGCACCCGAGAGGAGCTCTGCCGTCGCCAGAACTGTGGCGAAGACATGCTCGACTTCTTCATTGTATATGGGAAACACAATGGCGGTCCGCGCCCCAGATATGTCGGGCGTTTCAGCACAGTCTTTCGCGCGCAGGGCCGCGAGCGCAGCGCAGAAACCAACCACCGCGTTGACGAAGGCAAAGCAGACCCAGCAGATATTCAGCGCGAATATGAAAAGCAGAGCCCACTCCAGCAGGGTCAGGCTCGATATGCCGAGCACGCCATACATCTCCCAGGTCGTCCACGCCGTCAGCGCCGCCGATGTGCCAAAGACGAAAATCTTGCGCCAGAGCACGGAGACCGGCCGGTGGCGTATGCGGGCTTCTGAGGCGCCAAAGGCCTGATCCGGCATCTGCAGAGGAAACTCGATCGGCCTTGGGTGATGGCAGGTCACGAGGCTCTCCACCGATAGATCCAGGTCTCTGTGACAGGCTTGCCGGCGCGTGTCAGGAGGGCGCGAAGCTCTGCGGTATCAGCCTGCTCGGGATCAAGTTCAAAGCTGAGCCGCATCAGTCCTGTGTCCGGGTGCTGCTTCAGCGTCACATTGGACACCGCGCCTGCCGAGGACGAGACATCGGCGTCCGCGCCCGCAAGAAGACGGCTGTCGCTGCTGTCAAAATCGATGACGAAGAGACGCCGCTCACTGTCCGGAACGCGCCCGGCGCGGGTTTCCGCGACGCGCACCACGCCGGGAAGGACGGGGGACATCATGCCCCAGTTGAGCGTATAGGAGAACGGATAGGCTTTACCCTTCTCCCACGCCTGACCGGGCTTCCAGAAGACCACGATATTGTCATTGTATTCGTTGACCGTCGGGATCTCGACCAGGGTCAGCTCCCCCTTCTGCCAGCCCTCGCCCGGGCGCACCCAGACGCTGGGGCGCAGATGATAGCCGGCCTCGATATCGGAATAGTCGTCAAAGTCGCGCTGGCGCTGCATGAGACCAAAGCCGAGCGGCACATCCTGCGCGAGAATGGAGACCTGAAGGGCGTTCGGATTGGTCAATGGGCGCCACACCCATTCCCCATTGGCAAGCTGGAAGGAGAGACCTTCGGAATCATGCACGGCGGGGCGAAAATCATTGGGCTGCTTGGCGAGATCGTGCGGGGAGAAGAAATACATGCTGGTGAGCGGCACGACGCCGAAATTGGAAAGATTGCGGCGCGGGTGAATGACCGCACGCACCTTCACCTCCGTGTCCGGCCCTGGTTCAACCGTGAACTCATAAGCCCCGGTTACGCTTTCCCCGTCGAGCAGCGCAAAGATCCGGAATGTGGTGTCGCCCGGCTTTGGCTTGACCAGCCAGAACTCTCGAAAGCGCGGAAACTCCTCGCCCTCGGATGAGGCCGTGCCGACTGAGAGCCCGCGGGCCGATGCGCCATAGACCGCCCCGGCCCCGAGCGCGCGAAAGAAACTGGCCCCCCGGAAACTGATCACCTCATCGTATTTTCCAGCCTCCGCGAACGGCGCCAGCAGCCGGAAGCCGGAATAGCCAAGCGTCTCGACCGTTTCCTCTGACAGGGGGAGATCGAGGAAGTCGAACTGGCCGGGTTCATAGCTTTTTCGCACCGGCTTACCCTCTTCGATGATGTTGACTTTGACCTGCTGTCTGAAGAGATAGCCACGCGGGTCAAGGCTGACCCGGAAGGCGGAACCGTCATCGCTCCAGAGCTCTGAGCCCGGCAGATTCTGTATGCGGCGGAACTGGTCGTAATTGAGGCCGGCGGCATCCTCCGGCGCGCTGGCAGGCGGCTTGTAGTCGTTGAGCGCAAGCTGCCGGGCGAGCGCGTTGACGGTCTGAAAGCCGAACCTTGCCGGTGCCTGAACGGTATCGCCCGTGGGTGGGGCAGCTTCAGGGCTTTCTGCCGACGCTTCATCGGTGTCCGGGGATTCACCGGGCCCTGCGGTATCCTCATCAGCCTGGTCTGAGGGATCCGCTGCTTGCGCCTGGCTGCCTTCGTCCATCTTTGCGGACTCGCTCGAAGCCGCACCGCTCGCCGCTTCTTCAGCCTCTTGGCCCTCTTCCATAGCCATGCGGTATATATCGGCGTCGATCTCATTATCGGCGCTGCTTTCAACCGCAACTTCGTTTGAGCCATCGGAGCATGCCTGCACTGCAAAGAGCAGGGCAAGCGTGCCTGCAACATACCACGGAAACCTGATCATCCACCTCGTCTCCAGTTTCGATACGTGCTGCACCTTATGTTGCGTCGCAACAGAAACCGTAGCGAAAAAGTGATTTAGGAACAAAAAGGTTGCGTGCTGGGCGGCGTATTAAAAGTTAAATTACGGCCATCCCAGAAACAGGCGGATCGGATCGGCCGACCCTTACGAATCACGGCCCATCCCTCATGAAAAGGAATGGGCCGTGATCACTTCTAGTACGGGCCTGTTAGAACCGCACCCCCACGCGAGCCGTAATGGCTTGCTGGGTGTTGTCCTCGTTGAAGCTGCCCTCATAGGCGACAGCGAGACGTGCATTTTGCGACAGGGCCAGGTCGAGACCGGCGCCAACCACACCGCTGTCGCGGGCCAGATGGACGCCCTGGACGCGGTAGGTCGCACTTCCGGCCAGCGTATTGGCCGCGTTGGGCATGAGGTCGCCGAAGCCATGCTGCCAGCCGATCTTGCCGGTCAGGCTGCCCGCGACATTGCCAAGCTCCACCGGGAAGCGCGCGCGTGTGCCAAGCGTGGAGAAGGTGGCGTCCGTCGTGTCGCCAGCGACGTGAAGGGCGGCCATGTCGCCGCTCTCGGTCAGCCCATCGGTTTCAAGCTCGATATAGGAGAGCTCGGCAAAGGGCTGCACATCGACGCCTGCCAGCTCTGCGTCATAGCTGACTTCGCCAAAGGCCTGCCGCGTCTGCGCATCCATCTGTCCGCGCACACGCTCATCGACATTGGCGAAGAGAACAGCGCGGCGGGTCTCGATGTCGTGCCAGGCATAGATGGCGCCGGCATTGACCGACACCCTGCCCCACTGGCCGCCGCCATAGGCACCGAGATGGGCGCCTTCACCATTGGCAGCCGAGAAGCGCGCATCCACATCCTGATCGGAATAGCTGACGCCTGCGAGCACGCCAGCGCGCCAGCCGGAGCTGAGGTTCGCATCAGCCCCAACCAGCAGACCTTCTGTGTCATGGCTCATGCTGGCCGTGTTGCCATCGCCATTCATACGGCCCCATGCATTATAGGCATCGCCCCAGATGGTGACGCCTTCAACGACTTTCGAAGCCTGCGGGGCAGCATTGTCGATATCCGTATGAAGACGGCCAAGGGCAGCCTGACGTGGATATTGGCTATCTGCGATCAGCGCGCTCTTCAGAGAGGCGTGAAGCTCCCCGGACACCTGATCATAGGCGTAGCGCGCAGTCGGCCCATCCTGCGTCAGGATCACACCGTAAAGGGCATTACCAAAGCCGAGGCCTTCTACACCCGCCGCTGCCGCGCGCTGGTTCCGCGTGGCCGCTACGTCCGCAAGCGCGATATCGTTGCGCGACAGGGTGAGCGTGACCGCATTCGTGTCATAGCCCAGCGTCGCATCGAGGAAGGCATAGTCGCTTTCCACCGACCCGAATGTCCCGGTTATGCCATTGCCCGCGGTAACGATCGTATAGTCGCTCACAGCCGCATAGATGCCATCAAAGCCGATATGACGCACGGCGGCGCCGTTCTCGATGGTGACGCTGCCCGAAACATCGATCAGGTCCGAAGCCGTGCCGGAGGGATCGACTTCCACCTCGTAGACAGAACCTGATGTGAAACGCGCATCGCCTGCAATCGTGATCGTGCCGATGGAATTGCCTGGCTGGACAGTACCTTCGACCACCGTGGTGCCCACCGATCCGCTGCCTGACAGATATGCGCCCGACCCGATGGTGACACCGCCCACCAGGCGCGCGCCGGAACCTGCACTGTCGCCGACAATCAGGTGACCTTCCTTGACGTCTGTCATACCCTCAAAAGCGCTATCCCCATCAAGAACTAGCGTCCCGCTGCCTGTCTTGGTGACTGTGCCGGTCCCAGTGAGGTCCCCCAGCAGTCTGAGACGGGTGCCGGTAACGGTGTCGATGACGCCCTCGCCACTGACAAGGGCCGAGCGGCTGGCATCGAAGCTGGCTGTGGTGCGCAGCGTGCCGCCGGCAAATTCAAGCCTACCGGATGAAGCACCGAGATTGGCGTCAGAGGAGACCGACAGTGTCCCTGCCGCGATTTCTGTGCCGCCGGTATGGGTGTTCGCGCCGGTCAGCGTGAGCGTGCCATTACCCTGCTTGGTGAGGCGGCCGCTGCCACTGATCGTTTTGGCGAAGGTGCCCGCCGTGGCCTGGTCGAAGACCAGCTGTGCATTGTTGGTCACGTCACCGGCAATCGAGGCCGAAGAGCCGACCAGCGTGCCGTCAAAAATCAGCGTGCCACCTGTATAGGTGTTCGCCCCCATCAGCGTGAGCGTACCTGCCCCCTGTTTGGTGAGGCGACCGCTGCCACTGATCGTGTTGGCGAAGGTGCCCGTCGTGGCCTGGTCGAAGACCAGCTGTGCATTGTTGGTCACGTCACCGGCAATCGAGGCCGAGGAGCCGACCAGCGTGCCGTCTGAGACCAGGGTGCCACCTGTATAGGTGTTGGCGCCTGTCAGGGTGAGCGTGCCATTGCCCTGTTTGGTGAGGCGGCCTGCGCCCGAGAGGGTGCCGGTCATCTCAAGCGAGGTCGCGGACGCCGTCTCAATTGTTGCGCCGGCGTTAAGGGCGATGCCCCTTGAAGTCGTGATGTTCCCGGTCGTGGCAAGCGTTCCGTCAGAAAAGCTCAGCGCGCCGGATGAAGCGCCAAGATTGGCGTCAGAGGAGACCGACAGGGTCCCCAGCGCGATTTCTGTGCCGCCGGAATAGGTGTTCGCGCCGGTCAGCGTGAGCGTGCCATTACCCTGCTTGGTGAGGCGACCGCTGCCGCTGATCGTGTTGGCGAAGGTGCCGGTCGTGGCCTGATCAAACACCAGCTGTGCATTATTGATCACGTCACCTGCAATCGAGCTGGAGGAGCCGACCAGCGTGCCGTCTGAGACCAGCGTGCCACCTGTATAGGTGTTGGCGCCGGTGAGGATGAGAGTGCCGAGATCGGTCTTGACCAGCTGGCTGTCACCCGACAGCGCCGAGGCGACCGTCGCGGTCATGCCTGCGCCGGACTGCGTGCCGTCACCGACACGGATTGTGGTCTGGCCGTCCGCCCCGATGAGGCCCATCCCGTCGCCATCAACCACGAACCCGTCATCAGCGAACTGAAGACCGATGGTGTTGATTGCACCACTGGCTGCGTCCACGGTAACCGTGCCTGAAGCGCCCTGGAACACCGCGAAATTGCTGTTCCAGGTGTCGTTTACGTCGCCATTGGACCGGGTCCAGTTGCTTGAGGCGAGATCCCAGGTGCCCGCGCCGCCATTGATCGCACCGTCAGCTGTCGTGTTCGCGCCGTCCCAGAACTGGATGGCGGGGGCCGGGCCCGGTCCTGGTGGCACGGGCGTGCCGGTGTCTGCCGGATTGACGACGAGGTTCACCTCATTGGCGATCCCGGTCTGCACGTCCAGCCGCCCAAAGCCGGCCGGGCTTGTGCCGGTCTCCAGGCCATTGTCGGTCAGGGCGCCGCCATAGGTCATGATGCGGTAGATGCCTGCTCCATAGCCGCCTGCATCGACAGCGTTCAGCGTGCCGTCGAGCGTCAGGTCACCTGTGATATCGAACAGGGCGGTCGTGGTCGGCGCGCCAAGGGCCGCCCGCACAATCGATCCCCCGGAAAGGTCAAGCGAGGCCATGTTGAGCGTGCGCCCCGCTGCGCCAGCGAGGGTGCCGCCGTCGGCGATGCTTACCGCAGGGATGATCGAGCCAGATCCGCTGAGGAGGCCACCAGACTGGACAAGCACATCGCCCGCCTGAATCTGGCCGTTCACGAAGAGGCGGCCATCCGAAACCACCAGACCGCCAGCCTGTGAGGTGTTGCCAGAAAGGGTCAGCGTGCCTGCGCCCTGCTTGGTCAGCGTGCCAGAGCCGCTGATATCTCCATCAAGATCAAGCTGGTCACTGAAATCGAAGACAAGACCGGCATTGTTGACCACGTCACCTGAAATCGCCGCGCCCGTCCCGCCATCGCCGATCTGCAGGGTGCCTTCCGAAATCTCTGTGCCGCCTGTATAGGTGTTGGCGCCGGTGAGGATGAGAGTGCCGAGATCGGTCTTGACCAGCTGGCTGTCACCCGACAGCGCCGAGGCGACCGTCGCGGTCATGCCTGCGCCGGACTGCGTGCCGTCACCGACACGGATTGTGGTCTGGCCGTCCGCCCCGATGAGGCCCATCCCGTCGCCATCAACCACGAACCCGTCATCAGCGAACTGAAGACCGATGGTGTTGATTGCACCACTGGCTGCGTCCACGGTAACCGTGCCTGAAGCGCCCTGGAACACCGCGAAATTGCTGTTCCAGGTGTCGTTTACGTCGCCATTGGACCGGGTCCAGTTGCTTGAGGCGAGATCCCAGGTGCCCGCGCCGCCATTGATCGCACCGTCAGCTGTCGTGTTCGCGCCGTCCCAGAACTGGATGGCGGGGGCCGGGCCCGGTCCTGGTGGCACGGGCGTGCCGGTGTCTGCCGGATTGACGACGAGGTTCACCTCATTGGCGATCCCGGTCTGCACGTCCAGCCGCCCAAAGCCGGCCGGGCTTGTGCCGGTCTCCAGGCCATTGTCGGTCAGGGCGCCGCCATAGGTCATGATGCGGTAGATGCCTGCTCCATAGCCGCCTGCATCGACAGCGTTCAGCGTGCCGTCGAGCGTCAGGTCACCTGTGATATCGAACAGGGCGGTCGTGGTCGGCGCGCCAAGGGCCGCCCGCACAATCGATCCCCCGGAAAGGTCAAGCGAGGCCATGTTGAGCGTGCGCCCCGCTGCGCCAGCGAGGGTGCCGCCGTCGGCGATGCTTACCGCAGGGATGATCGAGCCAGATCCGCTGAGGAGGCCACCAGACTGGACAAGCACATCGCCCGCCTGAATCTGGCCGTTCACGAAGAGGCGGCCATCCGAAACCACCAGACCGCCAGCCTGTGAGGTGTTGCCAGAAAGGGTCAGCGTGCCGGACCCACGCTTGGTCAGCGTGCCAGAGCCGCTGATATCTCCATCAAGATCAAGCTGGTCGCCGAAATCGAAGACAAGTCCGGCATTGTTGACGATGTCGCCTGCAATCGATGCGCCCGTTCCGCCATCGCCAACCTGCAGCGTTCCGCCGGAAATCTGCGTTCCGCCGGTATAGGTGTTTGGGCCCGTCAGAATGCTCGTACCGCTGAGCTGGCGAAGAGTGCCATTGCCGGTCACATTCGAGGAGAGCACGTAATCGGTATCTGTGTGGTTGAGGACGAGTTCGCCGCCATTGGCCAGAAACTCGATCGTCCCGACATTAAACGCCCCGGCCCTCTCTGCGGCCGCGCCGTCTGCCGCGCCAACATTCAGCGTACTGAACGTCCCTTGGCCGACATTCATCCTACCGGTTCCGTCACCGGCCTGGACCACACCTCCATCGCTTAGGGTAAGCGTTCCCGCCCCACCGGCACCGATGGAATAGCCCGTGTTGGCGCGAAGTATGGAGCCGGCCCCCGAGACATTTGCCGTTCCTGCGCTGCCGAGGGCGATGAAGACAGTATCCGACTCTACAGATGCGCCGCCAAGGACATCCAGCTGTCCATCGGCGGAGGCGCCAACAATGAGCGTGTCGGCACTAAAAGAAGACCCCGCACCGCGAACCAGGACAGCGCCCGAAGCGCCTGCCCCATCGCCAGCCACAAGCCGACTGGCCGTCAGCCGGCCGCCATCCAGCACCTGTAGTCTGCTGGACGTGGTCAGCCCGCCAGCATTGACGCCGATAGACATGTCGTTTGCGTTATAGGTCGCATTCGGTCCGGTGACGGTGAGAACCCCGGATCCGCCTGAAGTCCCGATCAGGTCGCGGCCCGCCGTCCGGGTCATCGTACCGTCCCGAAGGACAATCTCGCCATCGATGATCCCCACGCCGGCATTCACCGTGCTGGTGCCCGAAAGCGTCAGCGTGCCAGATCCGCGTGTCTCAAGAATGCTGATGTCGGAGACACCACCGATTGTCGTGTCGCCGCTTCCGATAATTGTCAGGTTCTGTTGCACGCCATTGCCCGAAACACCGCCTGACAATGTCAGAGAGCCCGCCTCGGCACCGATATTTGTCGTGCCGCCGAGATTGACCACGCCGGTAAATGTGTTGTCACCAGACACGTTCCTGATCGGGCCCGCGCCCGTCCGGGCGCCGCTGATGTTCAGGGCGTGCTTGTCGACGCTGACTCCGCCTTCAAGCTCCAGAACACCGCTGCTCTCAATATCGATGCTGCCCGACGCCGCGCCAAGTGCCGTGTCGCTCTGGACGTTCAGAACCGCGCCAGAAACCGGAGAGGGGCCGGAGATCGTCGTATTGCCGGTATAGGTGTTGTTGCCGGTGAGAGTGGTCTTTCCGGAGAGGAAAGATAGGTCGCCATTACCGCTGATGCTTGGCGCGAAATCGTAGTCTGTGCCTGTATGGTTGAAGACAATCTCGCCATCGCCGGCGCCGAACTGGACAGAAGCAGCCGAAACTGTGCCCACGCCAGCCGCAGTGTTGCCCCGCGCGGCACCGATATTGAGTGTGCCGACCGATCCGGCCTCTCGCGCCACGACCAACTGACCTGTGCCGCCAGAGACGGAAGCAGTGCCGCCCTCTGCGAGCGTGAGGGAGCCTTGGCCGCCATAGCCGAGAGTGAAGTCACCCGTAGCGGACAATTGCGACCCGGCGCCGGTGACGAGGGTGGTCGCCTCAGCGCCGCGATTGAGCGCGATGTGGAAGGTATTTGCCGAAACCTCCCCACCATCGGCAACGGTCAAATCCGCAACCGTCGAAAGGCCGTGGAAGAAAGTGTCAGTTGCGGTCCAGCTTGACCCACTGCCACTTACAAGGGCGCTTCCGCTTGAAGGCCCGCCATTGCCTATATTGGAAGTGTCCGTGGACAGCGTGCCGCCGCCCAGGATTTCAAGGCGGCCTTGTCCACCAGCGGCACCAACGGAAAAGTCTCTCGCGCCTGTCCAGCTCGCATTCGGCCCATTGATTGTGAGGGTGGAAACTGTGGTGCCCAATCCGACAATGGTTTGGAAGCCATTCTGTGTCACGGACGCATTGTCGACGATAAGTTCGCCTCCAAATAACCTGAAGCTGCTAACCGTCTTGTCAGCGCCGGAAAAAGTCCACGTGCCTGCGCCATACTTTCCGAGCAAAGCGGTCGTGTCCAATGCGCCGGAGATTGTCCCGTCGCCCGCGCCACCCAAGAAAATAACGCCAGTCGCGTCAATAGCGCCAGCCAAGGTCAGCCGGTCGGCGTCTGAATGGATGCGCGCTTCGGTGGCGACGCTGATATCACCGCCATACGTGTTGTTGCCTGAGATATTCCGCAGCGCGCCGCCGTTTGACACGCCGGTACCGTTAAGGGCGAGCGTTTCGTTTGCAATGTTGATCCCGCCAGCCAGCTCCAGAGCGCCACCGTTCTGCACGAGTGTGCCTTGCGCTGCGCTACCGAGTGCAGCGCCACTTTCAGCACGCAACGCGCCTGCCCGTATGGTCGTCTGTCCGGTATGAAGATTATTGCCGCTGAGCGTCCAGGTGCCGGCGCCATCCTTCAGAAGCTCAATGATCTGTGAGCCAAAAGTCCCACTTACGACCCCATTTCCTGCACCACCGAGTGCGAGATCGGCGTTCAGCGGGCTGCCACCCCCCGTTTCACCATTGATTTCACCGGCGAGGGTCAAGGTTCCAGCTTCAGAGTTGACGCGAGAATCCGCATTCAGCACGAGATCGCCTGAGATTGTATTCGCCCCCGAAGCATTACGGATCGCCCCGTCGCTGGAAACGCCATCTCCGAAAAGCACCACTGTTTCGCCGGTCGTGATATTGCCTTCAAGCTCAAGTGCTGCGCCGTCTCTCACCGCGGTTTCAAATGCCCCGCCCAGAGCCTGATCGCTGCGAATGTTCACGACGCCCTCGCGGATATTCAGATAACCGAGGAAGGTATTATCGCCGCTGAGGACAAGTGTGCCGTCCCCCGTCTTTGCGAAGCCGAAGCCACCTGAAATGTCGCCCGAAAGCGCGAACTCCGTTGAGGCGGCGACATTGATATCGTTGCCACCGGTGCCGAACAGGAGTGATACGTCGCGTGCAGAAGCGAAGCTCGCTGTTGTTGCCAGCGTGCCACCCTCCAGCACTATGATGCCCGATGATGCGCCGAGAGTGTTGTCGGCAGAAACTGAGAGCGTGCCGCCTGCGATCGTGGTGCCGCCCGAATAGGTGTTGGCGCCGGTCAGTATCAGCGTGCCGCTGTCTGATTTGGAAATCGAGCCTGTGCCGGAAATGATGTTCGACAGCGTGTAGGTTGCGTCGTCATGGGCGATGTCCAGAGCGCCATCTGTGCGGATGCCACCTGTGATTATGCCGGTCGAGGCGATTGAAAGCGTGTTTGTGCCGCCGGTGAAGTTGAAGGCGTTGGCAAGCGCGCCATCGCTGCCCGCACCGCCCGCCACGGTGCCAGCAAGCGTCACGTTGAGGTTGGCGCCCTCCAGACCTGTGCCGCCGGAGCTGGGCGCCACACTGAGAGATGAGTCCGCCGCACCCGTCTGCCCGCCTTGGCCGCCACTGACCGATACGCCGTTTGAGATGGTAAAAGTTGAACCTGCAGAACTAGAAACCACCAGGCCCTTACCCCCGTCTCCCCCTTGTGCGCCGCCATTGAACGGATTGAAACTATCACCTCCGTCTCCGCCAGCGCCGCCTGCAATATTTGCTGACAGGGTACCGAGCGCTCCGTCGCCTGTCACGACATAGCCATAACCGCCAGCACCGCCACCGCCGCCTGATGAGCCGGCGCCGCCTGTCGTTCCGTTCCCGCCATTGCCGCCCGTGCCTCCGGTTGTGTCAGCTACCGGGAAGGCCACACCAACGCCACCATGGGCGCCACCACCTCCGCCATTGCCTCCTATGAGTCTAGAGCTTGCGCCATCCTCACCATCCGCACCTGCAGACTGTCCGCCTAGAGCTGCGCTACCGCTTTGCGCGCCTCCACTGCCGCCCGTTTCGCCAGCGCCACCGCCGCCGCCTCCCGTCGTGAAAACACTGCCGGTCCCACCATCCTCACCTTGACCGGTTGTCTGGCTTTCACCGCCCTCTCCGCCGGGAAATGTGGTACTACTGCGCAGGCCGCCGTCGCCGCCTGACTCCGCAAAAGCAATGCTGACTGGAGCGAGTGCCGCCAACGCGATAAGGGCCGTCGAGATCATCAGGCGGTCTCTGACAGCCTTCGTCGTGGATCTTTTCATCGTCTTTGTCCTTGATCTGTTCAGCGCCTCGAGCCGGGCGGGCGGCAGTTTCAGTTGAGTTCGGGGTTGAGGACCGGGTGAGACAAAGGCGTGGCCAGACCCGCACGCGGACCTCGCGCGGGCTGTCGATCATCGCCGGAAACTCGCTGAAACACGCCTCTACCAATCCCTTTAGGCCACGCACCTGCACAGGCTTGCGCGGGCAAGCTGCTGGCGTCCGCCAACGGCCTTGAAGCCCGTCTTGAGGGAAAGTGGCAATGGCTATTATTTGAATAGGAAATATTTCAATGGTAAATATTTGGCATTTACCGAAGGTGGAAAATCATATATTCTGCTGATCTACTTGCAGAAATGAAGGTTGACGCTAAAACGCCCCCCTTTCGCCTGCGATATTCGTGCAGGGAATAGGGGGTTAAAAATGGCTGATGACGATCTAAGCGGGCCACATGTGCGCGACCTGCGGCGGATAGACCTTAATCTGCTTCTGGTCTTCGAAGCGATCTTCAAGGCCGAAAGCGTCAGCCATGCCGCCAGGACACTGGGCATGGCACAGCCGACAGTCAGCAACGCGCTGAACCGGCTGCGCGAGCAGTTTTCCGACAAATTGTTTGTCCGCTCGGACCGCGGCGTGCGGCCGACGCCCCTGGCGCTCAGCCTCGCGGTACCGATTTCCGACGCCCTCAACCTGCTGCGCAGCGGCCTTCAGGCCGAAGCCGACTTCGACGTTACGACCGCCAACCGGCACTTCAAGCTGATCCTGCACGATTACAGCGTGCCCTGGCTCCTGCCGCCGCTGCTGAAGCTGCTCGATCACAGGGAGTCCAGCTGCAAGATCGAGGTCATCACGCCAGACTGGACACGCCCCCAGGAAGGCCTCACCAATGGCGAGGCCGACCTGATGCTGGACGTCTTTCCGACCAAGAATCCCGCAGTGTCCTACGACCCCCTCGGGACGGTGGAAGCCGCCTACATCGTTCGCGAAGGGCACCCCACGATCAGCCATGAGCTGACGCGGGAGCTGTTTGAAACGACAGGCCATGCGGTGCTGCAAAAGCCGATCCAGCAACGCCTGCAGATACCGCACATGATCCTTGCGGAGGGACTGAACCGGCGGGAAGTCTGCATTCTGCCCAACGCGTCCGACCTTGCGATCACCGTGGCAACAAGCGACCTTATCGCAGCGGTGCCGAAGCTCTATGCGACAAAGGTGGCGCCGATCTATCGGCTCCGCGTCCTGCCGGCGCCATTCGATTACCCGAATTTCAAGATGTTCCTGTCCTGGCCGACCGAGAAGAATGACGATCCCGGCCTTCGCTGGATCCGCAATGTGATCCGGAACATCTTTGAAGACTAGTCTGGCTAGAAACTGGGGCCGGTGACGAAGGAGCGGTTGATCTTGGAGACCGCGTCCTGAAGCTTCGGAACAAGCTGGCCGCGCATTTCCTCGACCGAAAAACGTACCGATGGGCAGCAAGCATTCAGCGCGGCAATGACGCGATTATTCACATCGCGGATCGGCACGGATATCGAGCGCACGCCGGGCTCCAGCTCCTCATCCACGAGCGAATAGCCAAGCTGGCGCGTCTCCATCAGGATTTCCCGAAGCCGGACCTTTGAGACAACGGTATTGGACTGAAACTGTTTGAGGTTGACCCTGGCAAGGTACTGCTCCTGGGCTTCCTCGCTTTCATAGGCCAGCAGGACCCGGCCGGTCGAGACCGCATAGGCCGGTAGCCGCTTGCCGACATTATAGCTGACGGCCATGACCTGATCGGGCGTCGAGCGCGCGAGATAGGTGACGTCGTCGCCCGTCAGAACGGCGGTAAATATGGATTCCTGTGTGGTCTGGCTGAGCTCATTCATGATGGGCTGAACCACATCGAGCATGCCGACAGAGGAAAGCGCGGAATAGCCGAGCTGAAGCACTTTCGGACGAAGAGAGAAGACCCTGTCGGTCTTCTCCGCGTAACCCTCACGCACGAGGGTGAGCAGGATCCGGCGCGCCGAGGCGCTCGTCATGCCGGTTGCCTTGGCAACCTCACTCAAAGTCATGCGAGGTGTGTAGCGCGTGAACGCGCAGATGACGTCGAGCCCGCGGGCCAGCGTCGCAACATAGTCGCGATCACTGTCTTCAATTTGATCGTTTACATTATCGGGCACGTATCTCTCTCTCACCGGAGAAGCTAGCTAGCTGGCCACGCTGCCGCTTCAAATCAATGAATTTTCGTCTGAATGGTCAGCACCCAAACCGGGCCTCTATTCTACAATAAATTCAGCACTTTTTAAGCCAGCTTCCTATCTGGGTTCAATTTACTTGCACCCAGAGTTAGGGGGCGCAAGTGCTGCGCCCCCAATCTGGCAAGGTTAATCCTGCACTGGTCTAGAATTCGACATTCACACCAGCGAAGACGAAGCGGCCAAGAGCATCATAGGCCTGTGGGAAGGTATTCCCGTTGCCGAATGAGCCACCGGCAGAGCCGACATTGGTGCTGACAGGCGGGTTCTTGTCGAACACGTTGTTCACACCGAAGCGGAAGCCGATATTTTCCCGCAGAGAGGCACGCAGGAAGAGGTCGAGATAGTTGCGCTCTTCAAGCGTGGTGTTGATGTTGCTCTGCGTTGCGCCGACCAGGTCGACAGACCCGATATGACGCCAGGTGGCGGTGAGCGATGCATCGCCCCATGGCATGTTCCAGGTCACCGGCAGGTTGTGACGGTATTCCGGCTTGGACGTACCGCACGATGCGTTGGTCGAGGCGAAGTAGCCTGCGCACTCAATCACATCGAGACCCGGAAGCGGCTCCTTGTCGAGCTTGCTGAGGAAGGTTGCCAGATAGCTGACATCGATCGAGCCATACTGGCCGATTTCGAAGCCGTAGCTTGCTGCAACGTCGACACCGGAGGTTTCCAGCGAGCCGGTATTGAGGTTGGTGGCGATGACGAAGGCGTCCTCGCTGGCCCAAAGTTCCCCATTGGAGCCGCGATTGATCAGGCCACAGAAGAACTCGTCACCGGTGGTCAGACACTGGTTGATCGACTGTTCTTCCGGAACGCTGCCGATGAAGTCCTCAACCGTGATGTCGAAATAGTCGACAGACACAGTCAGGCCTGGGACGAAGGCTGGCGTGGCAACGACACCGACCGTGAACGTATCGGAGGTCTCGACTTCCAGGTCAGGGTTACCGCCGCTGATATTGCGGAACTGGCCTGCCGGGTTGTCAGGAATTCTGCCATACTGGGCAGCTGTGACACCTGTGCGCGCACACTGCTCGAGCGTTGCGGCCGGATTGGCGCCCGCACACGGGTCATAGAGACCATTCGCGCCCGTCGGGAGCGTGAACTCGAACGGCGATTGCGGGGCGTAGAGTTCCAGCGGGTTCGGCGACCGGGTTGCGCGCTGATACTGGGCGCGGAACCGGTAATCCGGCACCGGCGCATAGGCGAGGCCGGCTGCATAGGTGCTCTGGTCGCCGGTCGTGTCGTAATAGTCCGAGAAACGGTACGCGCCGGTGACAAGCAGCTCATCAATGCCTGGACGGTTCTCAACGAGCGGCACCTGCACCTCGGTGAAGAACTCATACACAGCGACACCGCCCGCAACATCGGCACGTGCCGTGCCAAGCTTGCCGTTACGGGTCAGGGCATCATTGCTCTGGGTGAGGTATTCGTCACGGTACTCTGCACCGAACACCGTCTGCACACCGGTCTCCGCCCACGGCATCACCATGCCATAGTCGGTGAGGTCACCGGTCATGACAGCGCTGAAGATTTCCTGGGTAACTTCACCTTCGCGGAAGCCCGGCGCCTGAATGTAATCAAGCGCGCCTTGCGTCACACCGTCGAGCGAGAAGACGTCATAAGGCACACAGTTCGGATCCGTCCCGTCGATTGCGACCTGACAGGCCGGCTCTCCGGTTTCTGGATCGATACGGACCTCAAGCGCGTTCGCCACCAGGTCGAGATTGAAGAAGTTCTCGGCCTTGTCGCTATACTGAACCTGAGAATACTGGCCGTACACGTCGTAGGACCAGACATTGTTCAGATCACCGCGGAAACCGCCCAGCACCCGGAAGGAGGTGTGCTCGGTCTCGTTCTGGCGTCCACCGCCCTCAACGTTGCGGCGCCCGATCTGGAGCGGCGCATCTCGGTCTTCGAGGTCCGGAGCCGTCGGGCTATAGCCATTGTTGAGACAGATCACCTGAACCTGCTCTGGCGACAGGAGCGGGTTGTCACAGTTGATCGTCGTCGTCTGGAAGAAGTTACCAGCCGGAGCAATCTGCGCAGTGGTTATGTCATTCATGAAGGAAAGCGAGCCATAGGCTTCGACCTTCTCATGAATCTGATAGTGCCCCATCGCACCGAAGGAATAACGTTCGTTCGGCCGGATGAAGTGGTTCAGCGGCGCATAGTTATAGGTGTCCGTGGCCGGATTGTAGTCGCGGATACCGCCATCTTCATCAAGGGTGAAGGAAAACGGCACGGCGCCGCCACCAAAACTGGTGAACTGGCCCGGGAAAGTCGTACCGGACCCGGAACAGGTGAAGTCACCATTGCTGAAGCCAAGCGCACAAGCACTGCTGATGCGGTCGCCCTGCAGCACTTCATTCTGCTTCTTGTAGTTGAAGTAACCGGTAAGGTTGCCCCGGCCATTGTCGCCATTCAGACCAAAGATCAGATTCACGTCGACCGATTCGCCGTCCCAGGTGGAATCCGGCACAGGCTGGTCGAACTCGCGCAGGGTGCGCTCAAGAAGGTCGCTGCTGTTGGCGGTCTGATAGCCGCCGACCTGCACGTCCATCATCAGGCCTTCATAGTCATCCTTCATGATGAAGTTGACCACACCGGCGACAGCGTCAGCACCGTAAACAGCCGAAGCACCGCCGGTCAGCACCTCGACACGCTCCACGAGCATGGAAGGAATCTGGTTGAGGTCGGCAGGTGCGGAAACTGGCGAGCCGTATGGAAGGCGGCGTCCATCGACGAGAACGAGCGTGCGTTCCGCGCCGAGACCACGGAGGTCAACATTCGCCGTACCGGCCGCTTCGTTTGCGCGTCCGGCACCCTCTGACGGGTTGATCTGGGGCAGCGTGTTCAGCATGTCCTCGACGCGGACCGTGCCACGCGTCTGGATCTGGTCCGCGCCCACCGTCGTTACGGGGCTCGGCGAGGTCAGGTTGGCATTGCTGATGCGCGAACCGGTCACAACGATGGTCTGCTCGACGCGGCTTTCCTCGTCTGCTGGCTCAATGCGTTCAGCATCCTGAGCGGCCGCCGCAAGCGGCACCGCCGCCAGCAGCGCAATAAGCGGCGCTCTGGACGCCCCCCTCAACAGTGACCGCGCGCCTCTCGCGCTCCGTTCACTTGCGCAAACACTCGATTTAGACATGAAAACCCCCTTCTGGCTCATGAGTTTGTGCGTTATCCGCATTTTCTTCGTATATCGAACTATGAAGATGGAGCTTTTTCACATCACCGCTCGAGCCAAAGTCAACAGCGGGAGGGTCAAAAAAGTGTCAAATCGCAAATTTTATGGGCCTAGTGGCCTTAATGTGACGCCATATCGTTCAAAACTGATGCAATCTTGTGCGGCGCACAAGTTTTAATCGGACTGCGAACTTTCTCGAACTAATTTTCGGATATCGCATTTTTTTATTGACATGCGTGCGCTAGGCTTTTGTACAGTCCGCAGGGATGGAAGGGGCATTAATTGCTTCTTCGGAGTCGTCGCAAGCCGAAAGAGGAGAGGCAATTGATCTACAGGAAACTGGCAGGCGCGGTCAGCGCAGGCGCAATCTTGGGGGCGCTTTCAGGCACCGCATTCGCAGATACCTTCAATATCGAGTTATCCGGTCAGGCCGTGCAGGAAGCCCATGATGGCCGGGTCATCCTGATCATCACGCCGGACGGCGACTCGGAACCCCGCTTCCAGGTGAAGCAGTCCTATGACGCACCTCAGATATTCGGCGTGAATGTCGACGGGATGGAACCGGGAAGCAGCGTCGAGATTGCCCCCGGCGTCCTTGGTTTCCCGGCACGGGACATGAAGCAAGTGCCGGCTGGCGAGTATTATGTTCAGGCCGTCCTGCACAAATACGACACCTTTGACCTTTCAAACGGCAAGACCGTAAAGCTGCCCGCCGCACGCGGCGCGGGCCAGAACTGGCGCCTTGAGCCGGGCAATGTGATCAGCGCACCGAAAAAGGTCAGCTTCGACCCGCAGGGAGACCAGCAGATCGACGTCACCCTCGACACGGTCCTGCCCGAGATTGAAGAGCCCGAGGACACCAAATACATCCGGCACATCAAGGTCCGCAGCGACATGCTGTCGGAGTTCTGGGGCACCGACGTCTATATTCGCGGCCACGTCCTCGTTCCCGAAGGCTTTGACGAGCACCCGGAAGCTGAATACCCGCTGGCGATCTTCCACGGCCACTTCCCGGCCAATTTCGGCGGCTTCAGGACCACCCCGCCCGATCCGGATCTGGAATGCGAATATAGCGAACGCTTCGACGAGCCTTGCTACAACCGCATTGAGCAGCAGGAAGCCTATGACTTCTACAAGCAGTGGACGTCAGATGACTTTCCACGAATGCTGATCGTCGAGATCGACCATTCCAATCCGTATTATGACGACAGCTATGCGGTGAACTCCGCCAATATCGGGCCCTATGGTGACGCGATCACCTATGAATTCGTCCCGGCGCTGGAGAAAGAGTTCCGCGGTCTCGGTGAGGGCTGGTCGCGTTTCGTCTATGGCGGCTCGACCGGTGGCTGGGAAGCGCTGGCCGTGCAGGTCAAATATCCCGACGAATATAATGGCGCGTTCGCCGCCTGCCCTGACCCCATCGATTTTCGCCAATTCATGCTGACGGACATCTATGAAGAAGAAAACGCCTATTATTACGAAGGCCCGTTCACCCGCGTCGAGAAGCCCGGCAAGCGCAATTATCTCGGCCAGGTCCCCTATACGGTTGAAATGGAAAACCGCTGGGAGCTGGTGCTTGGCGACAAGACCCGGTCCGGCGCGCAGTGGGACATCTGGGAAGCGGTCTTCTCACCCAATGGCGAAGATGGCTATCCGCAGCGCATCTGGAACAAGCTGACCGGTGAGATCGACCACACGGTCGCCGAGTACTGGCGCGAAAATTACGATCTTCGCCACATCCTCGAGCGTGACTGGGACGAGCTTGGTCCCAAGCTTCAGGGCAAGATCCATATCTATGCAGGCGACATGGACAATTTCTACCTGAACAATGCCGTCTATCTCATGGAAGATTTCCTTGAGCAGACCGACCCGCCGTATCAGGGCGAAGTCACCTATGGGGACCGCGATGAGCATTGCTGGAATGGTGATCCGGACCTGCCTAATGCGATCTCGCGCCTGCGCTACAACACGATGTACGTACCCAAGATCCTAGAGCGGATTGAGGCCGCTGCGCCCGAGGGTGCAGACCTCACCAGCTGGCGGTACTAAACATCGTTCGGCCCCGGGTAGTCCTCCAGCTGCCCGGGGCCGTTCAACTTCTACGAAGCCAAGACCGGAAGGATCGCATCATGCCTCGCACACCCCTCATACGCGCAGCCTGTACCTCTGCCGTCGCCATCGGCCTCTCCCTTGCAACGCCGGGCAATGCCTCGCCGGCAGCAGATGTGGATCAGGCCGACCGCCAGGCCGCCCGCGAGCTTCTGGAAGACATCCTCAAGATCCGCACAGCCAAAGGCTATGGGCAGACCAGGGCGCAGGCCGAATTGCTTGCCGACCGGCTGCGGGCCGCAGGCTTTACCGAAGACCAGATCGATATTCCCACCATGACGATTGAAGGCGAAGAGGTCGCCAGTCTCGTCGTTCGCTATCCCGGCGAGGAAGGCAGCACCGAGGCTCCAATCGCGCTTATCGCGCATATGGACGTCGTCGACGCCTCCACCGAGACATGGGCCAGCGATCCCTACCAGCCCATCGAGAAAGACGGATACCTCTATGCCCGCGGCTCTGTGGACAACAAGGCGGGCGTGGCGCTGCTGACCAGCACCTTTATCCGCCTGAAGGAAGACGGATATACGCCCGACCGCGACCTGATCATCGCCTTCTCGGCCGATGAGGAAACGGGGATGCAGACCACCCGTATGCTGACCCAGCATCCCTGGGTGAAGGAGGCTGAATTTGCGCTCAATTCCGACGCGGGTGTCGGCTCGGTGGACAGCGAAGGACTGAACCCGTCCTATTCGATCCAGTCAGCCGAAAAGACCTATGCGACCTTCCATGTGACGGCGACAAATGAGGGCGGCCACAGCTCGGCCCCGAGCGCCGACAACGCCCTTTTCGACATTGCCGACGCCATCGAAGGCATCCGCTCGCTGAGCTTCCCGGTAGGGTTCAATGACATCACCCGGCAGATGGCCGAAGATCTTGCCGACGCAGAAGGCGGCGACTTCGCTTCGGCCATGAGGACACTGCTCGAGAATCCTCAGGACGAAGATGCGCGCGCCATCGTCGAAGCAAACGATGCCGGCACGCACTTCCTGTACACCACCTGTGTACCCACCATGCTCTCGGCCGGTTCGGCAGAGAATGCGTTGCCACAGAAGGCTGAGCTCACCGTCAATTGCCGGATCCTGCCAGGCACGTCGGTTCAGAGCGTGCAGGATGCGCTGACCGAAGCCGTCGACAATCCGGAGATTTCGGTCGAGCTTGTCGGTGAGCCGCTGGAAAGCCCGGTATCGCCCATCAATGAAGAGCTTTTTGCCTCGATACGGGGCGCCGTCCACGCGATCTATCCGGACGCGCCTGTAAAGCCTTCCATGTCTTCTGGCGGTACGGATGGAAAGGAATACCGGGCAGCCGGTATCCCGACCTATGGCGCCGGCGCGATCACTCTGGTGCGCCCCGATGATTTCCGCGCGCACGGCATTGATGAGCGTCTGCCCCTCGAGAGCTATTATGAGCAGCTCACCTTCTGGGATGTCCTTCTGAAGGACCTCGCCGGTGAGGACGACCAATGAGCCGGGGTCTCGCAAGCGGGGTGAGCCGTCGCGGGTTCATGAGGACAGCGGCCGCCACGACCTTGTCTGCCCCGCTCATCGCGAACGCGGCGGGGGCGCAGGGCGCCGGCCCGCAGATCCGGCGGGCAAAGCCGATCACGCCGGAGGAGCGCCAGGCGCGCCTCTCCAAGGTGCAGGAGCTCATGCGCCAGCAGGGGATTGGCGCCACAATTGTCGAGGCGGGCTCATCGCTCTTCTATTTCACCGGCATCAACTGGTGGCGCAGCGAACGTCTCACGGCAGCGCTCATTCCGGCCGAAGGTGAGGTTTGCATCGTCACGCCAGAGTTCGAAGAGCCGTCCATTGAGGAAATGCTCGTCGTGGCCGGCGAGGTCCGTATCTGGAACGAGCATCAGAACCCGCACAAGCTGGTGGCGGACTGGGTCGAGGAACAGGGCCTAAATGACCGTCCGGTTGCCATCGAGGACACCGTCCGGTTCTTCGCCGTCAACGGATTGCGGAAAGAGAACCCTTCCCTTGAGCTGGTCTCCGCTGAGCCCATCGTCACAGCCTGCCGGATGATCAAGACCGCTTCGGAACTGGCCCTGCTTCAGGAAGCTGCCGACATTGTCGATGCCGCCTATCGCAGCCTCGACGGCAAGATCGAGGCGGGCATGGACGGCGATGACGTTTTTGCATTGATGGCCGCCGCGATTGCAGGCTTCGGCGGTAATTCCCCGTCTGGCGGAGTCCAGATCAATGAAGGTTCTGCCCTGCCACATGGGTCGAAGTTTCGCGAAACCGTCTCGGATGGGTCGGTTATCCTGATGGACTGCGGCTGTACCGTGGACGGCTACTATGCCGACATATCCCGCACGGCCGTCTTCGGGACGCCCACCAAGCGCCAGAAAGAGGTCTACCGTCAGGTCCGGCTCGGCCAGGAAGCAGCCATGGAGGCGGCCCAGCCTGGCACCATGGCTGGCACCGTCGATGATGCCGTCCGCGCGCTCTATGAAAGCATGGGGTACGGGCCGGGTTACGATTTACCGGGCCTGTCCCATCGTACCGGACATGGCATCGGCCTCGACATTCATGAACCGGTGAACCTGGTCCACGGCGAGACGACCATCCTCAAACCGGGGATGTGCTTCTCCAATGAGCCCGGCATTTATATTCCCGGCTCTTTCGGCGTGCGGATCGAGGACTGCTTCTACATCTCCGAAGACGGACCGGTCTATTTCACCCAACCTCCGAACTCTCTCGATGCCCCATTTGGCTAAACAATCCCAGGAGTGCTTCATGCGCAAATTTATCTATGGCCTTTCAGCCGCTGCGATCCTCGCAGCCAGCCCTGCCCTGGCCCAGGACGCCGAGCCTGCACAGGGCGAAGCCAGCCTGTCACCAGAAACGCCGGAAATCCTGACGCTGCGCGAGCGCGCCGAAGTGGAGGATGCCTGGCTGGCCGAGCGTCTCGACACGATCGTGCCAGAGCTGATGCGTGAAAACGAGATCGACATGTGGGTCCTCGTCGCGCGGGAATATCTGGAAGACCCGGTCGTGGCGACCATGCTCAATGCGACGAGCCTGCGGGCCCGCCGCCGCACCATCCTGGTCTTCAGTGATCCGGGCAATGGCGAGCCGGTCGAGCGACTCACGGTCAGCCGCTATGATCTTGGCGACTTTTTCAAATCCGCCTGGACGCCGGAAGAGGACGGTCACGATCAGTGGGCGCGCCTTGCAGACATCGTTGCCGAGCGTGACCCTCAGAAAATCGCTCTCAATATCTCTCCGGTCTCCGCCTTCGCCGACGGGCTGACCGCCAGCCAGTACAGCGACCTGACCGAGGCGCTCGACCCTGAATACCGCGACCGGATCGTGTCAGGTTTCGATCTTGCCATTGGCTGGCTGGAGACACGGATTCCGGCCGAGATGGACTATTATGATGACATCGTGCGCGTCGCGCACAGCATCATCGGCGAAGCCTTCTCGACCAAGGTTATCACACCGGGCGAAACCACGACCGATGATGTTGTCTGGTGGACGCGTCAGAAAATCTCCGACCTCGGCCTTGATGCCTGGTTCCACAATTCGGTTCACATCTTCCGCGAAGGCGAGGAAGAAGAACTCATGGGCGATGCGGTCATTGAGAAGGGCGACCTTCTCTGGATCGATTTCGGGATCGTCTATATGGGCCTCAACACCGACACCCAGCATCTCGCTTATGTCCTGAAGGACGGCGAAACGGATGCGCCTGAAGGCCTGAAAGCCGGTCTGCGTGCCAGCAATGGCGTTCAGGACGCCCTGACCTCATCCTTCAAGACGGGCCGCTCGGGCAATGAGATCCTAGCAATCGCACGCGAAAAGGCCATCGAAGCTGGTCTGGAGCCGAGCATCTACAGCCACCCGATTGGCTTCCACGGGCATGGTGCAGGCCCATCCATCGGCTTCTGGGACAACCAGGGCCCGACCGACAAGGGCGAATACCGCCTGCGGCCGAACACAGCTTTCTCAATCGAACTCTATGCCAAGAAGGCTGTGCCTGAATGGGATGGGCAGGAAATCACGTTCCGCACCGAGGAAGACGCGTTCTTTGACGGGGAGAAGGTGACCTATATCGACGGACGCCAGACACGCCTTCACCTGATCGGCGATCCAGCCGAGTGAGGTACTGATATTTATCCAGCTCCTGGATAAAGTTTGCCGGTCGGAAGTGAGCCTACCCTGAACAGGTGATCATCCGGCCGGCCTTTTTATCCCGAGGGTGCGGCCCTGTAATTTCTACGTTAGTTTTGGGCTCCCTATGCCTGATCGCGAGTGACAATTTGTCATTTGCTGTATGAAACTACTTGGATCACCCGCTCGCGCCGTGCCAAGCAAGTCCTCGATCGCCAGCGATTGAGGGAATTGCCCGCCACGGCCCACACTCGTCCCGCATCCAGACCCCTGCCAAGGTCCTTGCCGCTTCGTGCGGGGCGCTGACGATGCGCGCCAGACCTTCGCGCGTCTCAAGGAAAACTGGCGCCCGCAGCAGCGACGCTTCAGCGGTGCGCACGAAAGATGACAAGGCCAAGAGCGGCTTTCGGGCATGTGCCTGGTGGACCGTTGCACTGCTTTGTACTTTCTATGTAATTTCCTATATCGACCGGATAATCCCCAGCCTTCTCGTGACGCCGCTGAAGGAAGGCTTCGGGATAAGCGATGTCGAGTTCGGCCTCCTGTTCGGAGGTGCTTTCGCCGTCTTTTACGGGCTACTCGGCCTTCCCATTGCCCGCGCCGTCGACCGGGGCAATCGCAAGCACCTGATCTTCGCGGGTGTGATGATCTGGAGTGCCTGCACGTTCGCCTCCGGGCTGGCCACGGCCTTCTGGATGCTCGTCATATTGCGGATGGGGCTCGCCATCGGGGAAGCCGTCCTGTCGCCGGCGGCCTATTCGATGATCGGCGACTTTTTCCCGCCTGAACGCCGTGCCCTGCCCGCCGCGATCTATGCAGCTGCCGGTAATATCGGCACCTATGGCGCCTATATCGCGGGCGCGGGCATCTTCGCAGCCATTTCCACACCGCCGGCGGCCTCCTTCTTTGACCTCAATGGCCTCGACACCTGGCAGATGGTCTTCTTCATCGTCGGTTTGCCTGGCATTCTGGTGGCCCTGATCTTCTTATGCACAACCTACGAGCCCTCCCGGCGCCGCGAGTCGTCCGATGGTCATGACGACATGAAAGCGGCCATCGGCTTTTTCGCCGCCCGCATCCGGCTCTTCGGCGGGCTGTTCATCGGCGCGAGCTTCATCACCGTCATCATCTTCGCCTATGGTGCCTGGGCCCCTGAATTCCTTCACAGAACATTTGGATGGTCGGTCGAGACGGCCGGGCTGACCTATGGTGCGACAGGCGTAGTGGCGAGCGCGCTGGGCACGCTCTTCTTCACGCAGCTGTCCGAATTCCTCATCCGCAAGGGGCACAGGGACGGGCTGGTCATTGCTGCGCTTGCCGCTTCAGCCCTGGGATGCGTGTCGGCCTGTCTCGCCGCCCTCATGCCGACCGCGGAACTTTCGGTCGCCGCGTTGGGAGTCATGATCTTTTCCCTGTCGGGCTGCAGCAATGTGATCGTCATTTCCAACCAGTTCACCGTCCCCTCTCATTTCAGGGCGACGGCCATCGCGATCATGTTCATGTGCACAATCTTGATTGGCCTCGGGATTGGTCCACCGCTTGTCGCCTGGCTAGCCGAGGCCTTCTTTACGGGCGAAGCAGCCCTCGGCCCTGCCCTTGCCCTGGTATCGATCAGCATGCTGCCACCGTCCGCAGCCTGCCTCCTGATGGCCAGAAAGGTCTATATCCGGGAAGCCGAGGTCGGGTAGCGGCGCGAACTCAGAGTAAAACTCTTCACTCCGCTTCAAGCTCCACCTCATCGCCGGTTTCACTGAGCCGGGCGCCGGTCAGGATGACGACGCTCTGCAGGAAGGCCTCCATATCGGTCAGTCTGAAGACGCCGCTTACCTCATAGGTTTGAAGGTCCCCGCCAATCAGCGTCACATGTTTGTCGCTGTAGCTTTCAAAAGCCTGTACCGCGTCAGCGAGCATCGTGGCATCGAAGACGACACGTCCGCTCGTCCAGTTTGGCTGACCGGGCTCCAGTGTTTGTGGCAGATCAAAGCTCGTCAGGCCGGCAGGCTTGAAGCTGGCACCTGTGCCCGCACCGTAGACCCCAGACTCCCTGAGTGATTTGAGCCGGACGGTGCCTTCATATACTTCCAGCCGCCAATTGTCGCTTTCACGCTCCACAGCGTAGGACGTGCCAAGCGCAGTGAATGAAACCTCGCCCTCGCCGACACTGAACGGGCGGTCCGCATCTGGTTTCACATCGACGAAGACCCGCCCTCTCTCCAGCGAAACCTCACGGCCCGTTCTGGTCAGAGACACACGGGCCGAGGAGTTGGTATCGAGCACGAGACTCGATCCGTCGGCGAGGTCGAACCGCGAAATCTCCCCTATATCGGTCGTGTAAAGAATGGCCTCGCCTGCGGGGGCCGACATTGGAACATATAGGAAAACAAGCGCGACTGCAGCCGCTGCTAGTGCACCCAGGCCGCCAGCCAGCCAGGGCGCGCGCAGCTTCCCGGCCCATCTGCGCAGCCCCCCAGCATGGGACTGGGACCGAACGTACGGTTTCTGCGTGGGAGTTTCGACCACGAGAGCTGCAGCCGCGCCCCATTCATTGGCCATCCGGGTGAAGGCGTTTACGTGACGCGGGTCCGCATACAACCAGTGTTCGAAGGGCGCACTGGTGAGCGTTTCCGGCGCCTCCTCGATCCGTATCAGCCAGCCGGCAGCTTCTTCGAGGATAACCTCATCAAGTGTGGGGGATCTCTTATCCATCTTCACGCTGGCCACGCTGTTTAACGAGGAAAATCATGGCATCCCGCAGGCGCCTGCGGATAACCGCGACTGTCAGTCCACAATCGCGAGCAATCTGCTCATAGGTTTCCCCCTTCAGTCGATAGCGAACAAATACCTCTTTCGTCAGGGCCGGAAGGGCATCAAGGTCTTCCAGCGCAAGTTGCAGATCCTGCTTCGTTCCATAGGCAGATTCGGGGCCCGGAGCGCCGCTTGGTGGATCATGATCCATCTCGTCATAATCTATATGGGGCGGGCAAGCCGCACGGGAGCGAAACCTGTCCCGTATAAGGTTGACGATAATCGTGCGCAAAAATGCGATGTCATTGTGTATTTTTTCGCGCGCGCCATAACGCGCCAGACGCGCGAAGGCATCCTGGACAATCTCTTCAGCTTCCTCCGGTCTCGCGCCTTTAGAGCGAGCAAACCCCACCAGCTTTGCCGACTGCGTGCGATATAGAAGCTCGACCGGATCGTGCAGTGTCATCAAGAGCGGTGTTGTCCGGACCCGATCAGCCAAGGAAATGGGTCCGGGCATCGAGAATAGCGTCTGCCGCCCGGGACATGTCTTCGGCTGAGTTGTAATAGCTAGGCGTGACACGCACGCAGGCGCCCGCAGTGACACCGTTGCGGTGCACGGTGAAGACTCCGTGCCGGTCGAGCAGATAAGCCGCTATCGCCTTGTTATCTTCCTCCGAGATCATCCCCCGAAAGCGGAAAGAGGTAATCCCGGCATGCATACGCTCATCGTCGGGCGTCAGGATATCAATCCCGTCAACTGCCCGGCACGGCGCAACCCAGAGGTTTCGCAGATAGCTCAGGCGCGCTGCCTTTTGCGGCCATCCCATCCTGTCCTGAAAAGCAAACGCGTCGGGCACACTCATATAGGCGGCGAAATTGCTTGTCCCTGTATGGACGCGGCCGTGAATGGAGCTGGCTTCGTCTGGACCGGCTGACATGTTGGGGTCGATAGCACCGAGACGATCGGGACGGATATACATCGCACCGACACCAATCGGCGCGCCGATCCATTTGTGCAGATTGAAGCCGATGAAATCGGCGCCCAGGTCCGGCGCCTCGAAATCCATCTGGCCCCATGAATGGGCGGCGTCCACCACGACATCGACACCCCGCTCGTGAGCGATCTCGGCGATTTCGCGCACCGGCACGACCAGGCCCGTGCGGTGGCTGATATGGGTGAGCAGCAAGAGACGTGTATTGGGATGCTGCTTTAGGGCGGCGCGATAGGTCTCGATTACGACGTCATGCGTCGCCGGCTCCGGGATGGAAATCTCAACGGTCTCAGCACCCACCTGCCTGGCCTTCCAGCGCATCGTGCTCATGATCGAGCCGTAATCGAGATCGGCGATCATGACTGCATCGCCCTGTTTCAGCTTGTTGTAGCCGGAGATGATATTCTGCAGGGCCTCTGTCGCCCCGCGGGTGAAGGCGATTTCTTCAGGTGTAACACCAAGCCGCGACGCTGTCTCTTCGAGTACACCCATATAGATCGGCCAGTAGGCACGGCGGGCGAAATAGGAATTCTCCCTGTTCACGCGCTCGGTATGGGTCTTGTAGGCATCGAGGACTGGTCGCGCCATAAGCCCCCAATTTCCATTTTCCACATTGGTGATGTCATCTGTGACATCATAATTTGCAGCAATCGCGGCCCAGAACCTCTCATCGTCGGGTCCGGCGGGGTAGCTCTTTCCACCGGCAGACTGAGCCGCCGCGAAACCTGTGAGCTGGGTGGCCAAAGGGGCTGCAAGCGTTGCAGTGAGCAGATTGCGGCGTGACATCTGGAACATGGCGTCATTCCTCTAAGAACCGGATCGGTTTGAGCGCTTTAAATCCGGGAGACTCGACAGTTTTGTGAAAAAGGGCCGGGGGACGTCCGAAAACGTCCCCCGTAAGCAGCTGGGACCAACCCGTCAGAGGGGGGAAGGAGAGGTCAGGC
>NZ_CAXFSW010000008.1:0-95171 GCF_964005855.1 uncultured Henriciella sp. | reverse complement strand
CGGGGAAACCGTCCCAGGCGTCGAGATTGAACGGAAGGCCGAGCTGGCTGAACGGAATCATCTGGGCAACATAACCGCTTTGCGCGGCCTTCTGCTCATCGGTCAGCGTTTCCATCAGGTTTGGCGGGCTGACCTTTGCCATGATGACCTGATTGGCAAGCACCTGCCACGCCTTGCCCTTTTTCACCGAGGACTGAAGTCCCTGACTCAGCCAGTCTTCCTGAACGCGGCCGAGCATGGTGCGGCTGTCGTCGCCGACCCGAGCCATCACTTCGCGCGCCTTGGCGGGGATGGCATCGGGCGCCGTGCCGGCAAGCTCTGCGCCCCAGGCAATCTCGTCCGACCGGCCGGTCAGGCGCGATTCGAGACAGAAGACGCTTGCGGTCTCACCGAAGTCGAAGGCGCGGTAGATACCGCCGCTCGTACGGCCGGCCTGCGGGTCACGGACAGGCATCCACTCAAGATAGGCCTGGATAGCAGCCTGCTTGCGGTCGCTCCAGTTTCCCTCCGTCTCTGGCTGGTGGTTCTCAGCGCCGGTCCGGTAGGAGTTGTTCGCGCTCTCATGATCGTCCCAGGTGCAGATCCAGGGGGCCACGGCATGCGCAGCCTGCAACATCGGATCTGCCTTGTACTGGGCATGACGCATCCGGTAGTCGCCGAGCGTCACAATTTCCATGGGCGGCTCATGATTGCGGCCGATTTCCTGGCCCGTCTGACCGCCATAGCCGTCGACCCCATACTCATAGATATAGTCGCCAAGGTGGATGACCGCGTCGAGGTCGCCCCGCTGGGAAATGGCGTCATAGACGTTGAAATAGCCAAACGGGAAATTCGAGCAGGAGACGACGGCGAATTTCACCGGCGGCTTGCCGGAAGCTGCAGCCGTGCGGGTACGGGCGACCGGGGAGGTCACATCGCCAGCCGTGGTGTGCGCTGTGAACTGGTAGAAGTATTCGGTGTCTGGCTTCAGACCTTCCATATCCGCCTTGAGCGTGAAGTCGCGCGCAGCGCTCGTATCCAGCTGCGCCTCAGCGGCGAGTATCGACATGGAGGGGTCGGTGCAGATGCGCACCGTAACAGGGATCGGCGATTGTGTATCTTCGTCGGCAGGCGTCACGCGAGACCAGACAATGACCCTGTCGCTCAACGGATCGCCTGAGGCGACGCCGTGATCGAAACTCACGGCGCCATTATAGGGCGCGCGGCTGTCGGTCAGCTGTGTATTGCTGCCGGACGGCGTGGCACATGCAGCAAGACCTGCCGCCCCTGCGCCAAAACCAAGAAAGTGACGTCTGGAAATCTTGCTCATTTCGCCCGCTCCTCAGGAATAGATTTTGACCCATCTATCGCGCGATCATGACGACTCCACGAAACAAGGGCTATAAGCTTCACAAATGAACAGATTGACCGCCACCGCCAGCGATAATGACAAGGGAACACGGCTCGACCGTTTCCTCTCTGAAGCGCTGCCTGAGCTGTCGCGTTCGCGCGCCAAGGCCTTGATCAAGGAAGGCACCGTAAGCCTGAATGGCAGGACGGCGGATGATCCAAAGGCGGGGGTGTCACCAGGCGAGACCTATACGCTGGATATGCCGGACCCCGTCCCTGCGACGCCCGAGCCTGAGAATATTCCTCTCGATATCCTCTTCGAGGACGAGCACCTCATTCTCGTCAACAAGCCAGCGGGCATGGCAGTGCATCCCGCCCCCGGCAGCTGGCAGGGCACGCTGGTGAACGCCTTGCTGCATCATTGCGCGGGGGAGCTACCCGGCATTGGCGGCGTGGAACGCCCCGGCATCGTCCACAGGATCGACAAGGGGACGACCGGCGTCCTCGCTGTCGCCAAGACCGAAACGGCCCATGCCGGTCTCTCAAAGCTGTTCAAGGCGCATGATATCAAGCGGACCTATCTCGCCATCACGCGCGGTGCGCCCAGACCTCTGGTGGGCACTGTCGACATGCGCATCGCCCGCTCAACGAGCGACCGCAAGAAGATGGCCGTGATCCGTGACGAGGATAGCGAAAGCGGCCGCCATGCGGTTACCCATTACAAGGCGAAAGAGACCTTTGGTGAGCTCGACAAGGGGGTGGGTCTGCCGGCGGCAGCGCTCATCGAATGCCGGCTGGAAACGGGGCGCACGCATCAGATCCGTGTTCACCTCGCCCATATCGGAGCGCCGCTTATCGGTGATCCGACCTATGGTCGCCAGCGGGGCATAAAGGCGTACGGCTCAGGCGAGGCTTTCATCGAAGCCACAACGCTGGCACGCAAATTCGAGCGTCAGGCCCTGCACGCGGCCAGTCTTGGTTTCGTCCATCCTGTAACGGGCGAAGATGTGTTTGCCGAAGCGCCGCTGCCCGCCGACTTCGCGGAGCTGCTGGCGGCGCTTCGGGCCATGTAATCAGCTTAGCTTTTCGGCTTGAACCAGTCCGGCAGCTTGTAGGTCATGCCGAGATCCTTGGCGACAGGCTCATGCGTGATGTGGCCTTCGGCCACCGTCAGACCATTCGCCAGGTGCGGGTTCGAATTCAGTGCCTCATGCGTGCCCTTGTTCGCGATCTGCAGGACGAAAGGCAGCGTGGCGTTGTTCAGCGCGTAGGTCGACGTGCGCGGCACGGCGCCCGGCATGTTTGCGACGCAGTAATGCAGAATGCCGTCCACATCATAGATCGGGTCTTCGTGCGTCGTCGGTTTTGACGTTTCGAAACAGCCGCCCTGGTCGATCGCAATGTCCACGAGGACAGCGCCCGGCTTCATGGTTTTCAGCTGTTCGCGGGAAATGAGCTTCGGTGCCGACGCGCCCGGAATGAGCACGGCGCCGATGACGAGATCCGCTTCCTTCACGGCGGCATCGAGGGCGGCCTTGGTCGAGTACATGGTTTTCACGAGACCGTTGAACTGGGCGTCCAGTTCGGCGAGGCGGTTATTGTTGCGGTCGAAAACCGTAACGTCGGCGCGCATGCCCACGGCAATTTCCGCCGCATTGGTACCGGAAACGCCGCCCCCGACGATGATGACCTTGGCGGGCTGCGTGCCCGGCACGCCGCCGAGCAGCAGACCGCGGCCGCGCTTGGTGCGCATCAGTGCCCAGGCGGCAACCTGCATCGACATGCGGCCGGCGACCTGGCTCATCGGACGAAGCAGCGGCAGGCCACCGGCAGGCTCCGTGACCGTCTCATAGGCGATGGCCGTACAGCCGGATTCGATCAGCCCTTTGGCCTGCACCGGATCGGGTGCGAGGTGGAGATAGGTGAAGAGCGTGTGGTCAGGTGTCAGGCGTGCGGTCTCTTCCGGCTGCGGTTCTTTCACCTTCACGATCAGCTCGGCGGACTTGAAGACCGCATCGGCGTCCGGGACGATCTTGGCGCCAACATCGGTATAGGCCTCATCGGCCAGGCCGGAGCCTTCGCCCGCGCCTTTCTGGATGAAGACTTCGTGGCCGGAATTAACCAGGTCACCAACGCTTTCCGGCGTCAGGCCGACCCGCGATTCCTGCTTCTTGATCTCTGTTGGCACGCCAATACGCATAATCCATCTCCCGATTGGTCCAGCTGTAGATATTAAGCGAGCGCTGCCAGGAATTCTTGCCATTCTTCACACGCGTGGCCCAAAATACGGAAAATTATCCCGCCATGGGGGCTAAATGTGAAACTTGATCGTCAGGACCGCCAGATCCTCAGGCACTTGCAGGACGACGCTCGCCGTCCTCACTCGGAGATAGGTGAAGCCATCGGTCTGTCGACCTCATCGGTTCACCGGCGGGTAAAGGCGCTTGAGCAGGCCGGTATTCTCGAGGGGTATTCTGCGCGATTGAATGAAGCCGCGCTGGGTCGCGGGGCCAGCGTTTTCGTGCGCGTCACGCTGCGCAATCAGCGTGTCGACGACCTGCGGGCCTTCGAAACGGCCGTGCAGGACTGCCCGGATGTAAGCGAATGCTATCTGATGACGGGGGAGGCGGACTATCTGGTTCGGGTCGCGGTCAGGGACGCTGCCGACTATGAGCGGGTGCACACACAGGTCCTGACGCGCCTGCCCGGCGTTGAGCGGCTGGTGTCACAATTTGCGATCCGGACGGTCTTCCGCCGGCCGGCGCTATAGGACCTAGTTGGAGCGAAGCGAATAACCTGCCGCGCGGACCGTGCGGATCGGATCGTCACCGCCCTTGCTCATCAGCGCCTTGCGAAGCCGGCCGACATGAACGTCTACGGTGCGAACCTCGACATAGACGTCAGAGCCCCACACGCCGTCGAGCAATTGTTCGCGGGAAAAGACACGGCCCGGATGCTGGACGAAATAGTCGAGGAGCCGAAACTCGGTCGGGCCGAGATGGATTTCCTCGCCATTCCGGCTCACCGTATGTGTCGTGCGGTCGATCGCGATGTCCCCGACGGTGACCCTGTCATCGACCAGGGCCGGGCGAATGCGCCGCAGGACCGCGCGCACGCGGGCCATCAGTTCTGTCGTCGAGAACGGTTTGGTCACATAGTCATCCGCGCCCGTATCGAGGCCCCGGATGCGGTCAGTCTCTTCGGACCGCGCAGTCAGCATGATGACCGGGAGGTTGGCCGTTTCCGACATGGACCGGATGCGCCGGCAGACTTCAATGCCCGGGACCTTGGGAAGCATCCAGTCCAGAAGAACCAGATCAGGTACGCGTTCTTCCAGCAGCAGCATCGCTTCGTCGCCATCGGGGGCGACTGCAGTATCGTATCCTTCGCGCTCCAGATTGTAGCGGAGCAGTTCGGCGACTGCTTTCTCGTCTTCAGCAATCAGGACAAAAGGCTTCAACGCTGCTCTCCGTGATCGTCTTCAGCAAGGCGGGATTCGATCTTTGCGCCTGTCGTCGTTTCACCCGTCACCATGTAATAGACGGCCTTGGCGATATTGGTGGCATGATCGCCGATCCGCTCAAGGTTTTTGGCCATGAAGATGAGGTGAGTGTTCGACCCGATCTGGCGCGGGTCTTCCATCATATAGGTCAGCGTCTCGCGGAACAGCGAGGTGTAGTGGTCGTCGATGTCGTCATCCATATCGAGCACGGTCTTGGCCGCTTCGATATCCTGGCGAAGGTAACAGTCCAGCGCGAGCTGAAGCTGATGAGAGACGGCGCGTGACATGCGCTCGATGCCTTTGACGGCGGCGCGGTTTTCATCGCCCGTCAGTTCCAGGCAGCGCTTGCCGATATTCTTGCAAAGGTCTCCGATGCGCTCGATGTCGCCGGCCAGCTTCATGGCGCCCAGCACGGCGCGCAAATCTGTAGCCATGGGATGACGCAGCGCGATCAGCCGGACGATGGCCTTCTCGGCCTCGACTTCAAGCTCGTCGATGGCACGGTCACGCTTGATGACGTCGCGCGCAAGTTCGAGGTCGAATGTGGCAACCGCGCGGCTTGCATCCATGATCATGCTTTCGGCAAGACCGCCCATGCGAAGGAGGTTGGCCGACAGATGCTCAAGCTCATCGGTAAAGGCTGTAACAATATGATCGGGCATTTTTCGTATCTCCCCGGCGCTTAACCAAAGCGGCCGGTAATATAGTCCTGTGTTCTGCCATGTTCCGGATTGGTGAAGATCTTTTCCGTATCACCATACTCGATAAGCTTGCCGAGGTGAAAGAAGGCCGTCTTTTGTGACACGCGGGCGGCCTGCTGCATGGAGTGGGTCACCATCACGATGCAGTAGCGCTCGCGCAGCTCGTCGATCAGCTCCTCGATCTTGGCCGTGGCAATCGGGTCCAGGGCCGAACAAGGTTCGTCCATGAGGATGACTTCCGGGCTGACCGCAATGGCGCGGGCAATGCAGAGGCGTTGCTGCTGTCCGCCAGAGAGACTGGTGCCAGGCGCCTGCAGGCGGTCTTTCACCTCTTCCCAGAGCCCGGCCTTGCGCAGCGATTTCTCGACAATCTCGTCCATCTCCGCCTTGCCGGAGGCGAGGCCATGGATGCGCGGGCCATAGCCGATATTGTCGTAGATCGACTTGGGGAACGGGTTCGGCTTCTGGAACACCATGCCGACGCGTGAGCGCAGCAGGACGGGATCGATGGAGGGGTCGTTGATATTCGCCCCATCCATGAATATCTCGCCCGTCACCTTGGCCGCTTCGATCGTATCGTTCATACGGTTGATGCACCGCAGAAAGGTCGACTTGCCGCAACCGGACGGGCCGATAAAGGCGGTCACGGAACGGTCCTCGATCTCCAGCGAGATATCGTGGATCGCCTGCTTGTCGTCATAGAAGACGTCGATATGGCGGCAATCGACCTTTATTGGCGCTGACCCACTCTGGGTGCGATCAATGGTCGTGGTGGTTTCGGCGAAGTCTTCGACGTTTCCGTCCATGAGACTACCATCTCCTTTCAAAGCGGCGTCTGAGAATGATCGCGATCAGATTCATCAGCACCAGGAATACGAGCAACACAATAATCGCAGCTGCGGTCTGTGGCTCCCACGCACGTTCGGCACCCGTGGACCACTTATAGATCAGAACGGGTAGCACCGTCGACTCGTCCATGGGGCCGTCGGGCACTTCTGCGACGAAGGCGACCATGCCGATCAGCAGGAGCGGCGCCGTCTCGCCAAGGGCGCGGGCCATGCCGATGATCGACCCGGTCAGGATGCCCGGTGCGGCAAGCGGCAGCACGTGATGAAAGACCGATTGCGTCTTGGACGCGCCGACGCCGAGCGCGGCTGTCCGGATAGAGGGCGGCACGGCCGTCAGCGCGGCCCGTGAGGCGATAATGACGGTCGGCAGGACAAGCAGGCCAAGAACGAGCCCGCCCACCAGCGGGACCGAGCGGGGCAGGCCGAGGAAGTTGATGAAAACCGCCGCGCCAAGCAGGCCGAACACGATCGAGGGGACAGCGGCGAGGTTGTTGATGTTCACTTCGATGAGTGAGGTTAGCCGGTTTCTGGGGGCGAACTCTTCAAGATAAACGGCCGCGAAGATGCCGACCGGAATGGCAAGCAGCGCCGTGACAAGCATGGTCAGCAAGGAGCCGACAACAGCCGCCGCTGTACCGGCGAGTTCCGGATAGGTGCTGTCTGAGTTGGTGAACAGCGATGTGTTCAAGACCGATTTGATCCGGCCCTGCTCCTTCAGGATCATCGTCCAGGCAATCTGGCGGTCGGTGACCGTCCGGTTTTCCTGACTTTGCGCCAGCACCAGCGCCTCGACGCTGGCATCGGCCTGCGGCAGTGTGCGGGCGCCGGCAAGATAGGTCAGCTGAAGTGTGCGGCCTTCGGCGTTTTCCATCCGGAACCAGGTCTGCCCAGCCTGGATCAGAGCCGCGGCAGAGGAATCTTCGACATCCTGCCGGGTCAGACTGGTCAGAGCCTCATTGAGCCTCGCGGCGTCCTCCTGGGTGCCCAGAACCAGGGTCACACCGCTTTCAACAGACCCCGACACACGGCTGAGGCCGCTCAGGTCCAGGGACTTGCGCTGCGTGACACCGCCTTTCAGGTAAAGGTCGATATCGTCCGCCAGCGCCACATTGAAGACCTGCTCGGTCCCGATCGTCTGCATGTTCTGCGCGGTGTGATGAGCGATCGGCAGCACAGCGAGACGTGTGAACAGGCCGTAGAGCTCGCGCTGGACATTCCGGCTCGGATCTTCAGAAAGGAATTCGTCAGCCAGCTGGTCCTGCAGCATGAGATTGAACCCACTGACATTGCGCTCGATCGCCTGCGGATCGCGGGTGCCTTCCGGATCGACATAGCTCGCTTCAATGTTCAGGTCGTAACTTAGCACATAGCGTGAAAAGGCGCTGGAGGCCTGTCCGAAGATTGAGACCAGAAGGGTGACAAGCGCGATGATGGCGATCCCGATGGCGGCCCGGCCATAGAATTTGAACCGCATCTCTGCGGCGTGGCGCTTTTTCAGACGCTTCAGGGCTTCGTCGGTGACAAAGGTGCCCGTTGCTGGCGTATCGGCGGTCGGGCTACTCATATTTTTCCCTGTACTTCTGGACCACGCGAAGCGCGATGAGATTGAAGATCAGTGTGACGAGGAAGAGCACAAAGCCGAGAGCGAAAGCAGACAGGGTCTTGGCGCTGTCGAACTCTGTATCGCCGGTGAGCAGCGCGACAATCTGAACCGTGATGGTTGTAAGGTCTGCTGTCGGGTCTGGCGTGATCTGCGCGCGTTGTCCGGCAGCCATGACAACAATCATTGTCTCACCGATGGCCCGCGAAACGGCGAGCAGCAGCGCGGCAATCACGCCGGGCAGTGCCGCTGGCATGACAACATGTTTGACCGTCTCTGACTTGGTGGCCCCCATTGCATATGCGCCATCACGGAGGGTTTGCGGGACCGCGTTGATGACGTCGTCCGAGAGGGAAGAGACAAAGGGAATGATCATGATGCCCATGACAAGACCTGCCGCCAGCGCGCTTGTGGGCTGCGCGGCGAGGAAACCGTCCGGGATGAAGGGAAGCGCATTGATCCAGATGGCCGCGCTCCGCACGAGAGGAGCCACGAACTGCAAGGCAAAAAAGCCATAGACGACGGTCGGGATGCCGGCGAGCAGTTCGAGGGCCGGCTTGATAATGCCGCGCACACGTGGGCTCGAATATTCAGACAGGTAGATTGCCGAGAACAGCCCGATGGGCGCCGCCACAAGCATGGCCAGAAAGGCGATGAGGAAAGTGCCGAAAAAGAGAGGTATGGCTCCGAAGTCCGCGCCGGTCTGGGCGTTCCACTCCGTCCCGAAGAGGAAGCTGAAGACATTCACGCGGGAGAAGAAGCGAAGCGCCTCAAAGAACAGGCTCGCGACAATGCCGACTGTGGTCAGAATGGCGATGGCGGCGCAGAAGAAAAGAACGAATTTGATGCCGTCCTCGACGCGGGCACGCGCGCGAAACTGTGCGCCGAGCCTGGTGCGCGCATAGAAAAATCCAGCCGTCGCCGCCGCAATGGCGAGCAAGAGGGCCAGAATGCGCGACATGCCGACAAGATCGGTATATCGATTGGAGGCGGCATCGAAGAGCGCGTTGCCGGTGTCTGCGGCATCGATCCGGGCGGCGTGCTCGGAAATGCGGTCGATATACTGGCTGAGCTCCATGTCGCCGAGCGCGCGGATACGCTCTGGCAGTTCACTGGCGAACTGGGCGCGAACAAGGGACTCACCGAAGAGCACATAGCAAAGGAAAACCAGCGCGGCCGGCGCGATGGTAATCATGGCGACAAAATAGCCATGATAATTGGGCTGCGAGTTCAGCTGTGCCGTCTGGCCACTTGCCAGAGCGACGGCCTGGGTGCGTCCTACGAAGAACGCAATAAAGCCAGCCCCGGCCAGGACTGCGAAAAGCAGCCATGCCGCGGGTAGATGTCCGAAGGTTTCCAGCATTCAGCCACGCACCCATTTCATGCTTTGGGCGCGTCTTAGCGCGGGTGGTTGACACATATGTGACACATACTGATCACAAGGTTGTTGGGCTTCATGCGTCCCGCAAAGAAAACGGAGAAGAGCTTGTGAATTCAACGCTTTGCTGGCTGTCGGGGTGGGTGAATTTTAAGCTGCTTGCATGCAGATAAAGTCTCTTCTCTCTATCTCCCTCGCCATAGAGCGGGTCTCCAATGATGGGATGGCCCACGGCGCTCAGATGAAGTCTGAGCTGGTGCGTTCGTCCGGTCAGGGGAATGAGCTTCAGGTGAGAGCGCTCGCCGCTGCACCGGACAAGCTGCCAGTCCGTAATCGCCTGCTTGCCATTCGTCCTGTCGATGCAGCGTTTTGGGCGATCCTCCCAGCGCCGGCCGATGGGCAGATCGATCCGGCCTGAGGCACTTTCCGGGCACCCTGCCACGAGCGCGTCATAGGTCTTGGAGACCCGGCGATCGCGGAACTGCGCTGACAGATGCCCCTGTGCCTCAGCTGTTCGTGCGAAAACGATCAGGCCTGACGTATCCATATCCAGGCGGTGGACGTCGAGGACTGTGCCGAATTCTGCGGTGAGGTATTGAAGCGCGCAGGCTTGCTTGTCTGGCCCCTTGCCCGGAACCGAAAGCAGGCCGGCCGGCTTGCTGGCCACGATGAGGGCAGCATCCTGATACAGAACATCAAGCGCGCCAGCATCCGGCGGGCAATAGGCGCGCGGTCGAACCTCGCCGGCCATTCAGCGGCTGGAAGGTGAGGGCGTTTCACTTTCCACGCGAGGCAGCCACACTCCGAAACAGGCGCCTTCGTCCTCACGGCTGGCCACCGCCAGACCGCCCCGGTGACGCGCCATGATATGCTTGACGATGGCGAGGCCAAGGCCGGTACCTTCAATATCGCCGCCCCGGCTTTCATCGACGCGGTAGAACCGTTCGCCGAGTCTTGAAAGGTGCTGACGGGCAATGCCGGGGCCGGAATCGCAGACACTGATCCAGGCCGCCACGGCTTCGCCCGAGGCGCGCGGTTGCAGCAGGACAGACCGGACGGCGTCAGGACGGCGGCTGAGCGCCTGGCGCGCAGCTTCGTTCATGCTGGCGCATGTGCCCATGCTGACAGATACACGCCCGCCCTGCGGGGAATATTTAAGCGCGTTGCTCACAAGGTTCTGAACGACCTGCGCGATCTCGTCCCACTTGGCGGTGACGGCAACTTCGCCGTTGAGCCCCTCCAGGGATAGTTCGATGGAGCGTTCGGCCGCCAGTGGCTGAAGCGCGAGGATAGTCTGACCCAGCACATCGCCGAGATCGATCACGGTGTCCGGAGCGCGGTGCTCACTGAACTCAATCCTGGAGAGAGAGAGAAGATCGGAAACGAGGTGGCGCATCCGGTCGGTCTGCTTGTGCATGATCTCAAGAAAGCCGTCCCAGGATTCGCGGTCATCACGGGCAGGGCCGCGCATCGTCTCTATAAAGCCGGCGAGGGCGGTCAGGGGCGTGCGCAGTTCGTGGCTCGCATTGGCAAGGAAGTCGGCGCGCGCACGCTCGGCTCTGTGAACCGCCGTGCGGTCCTCAAAGACAATGAAGACGCTTTCGGGTTCCGGCCCGGCCGTGAGGTGAGCGAGCCAGAGTTCTTCACCGTCCACGGCCATGAACTCAACGCGCTCCCCGGCCCCTGTGCGGGCAACACGGTCGGTCGCCGCCAGGACGTCCGGCTGCCGGATAATAACGGATTTCAATGCGCCTTCGGTCTGCTGGATCCGGAAAAGGTCGGTGATCCGCCGGTTTGCCGATTCGATCCGCCCCTCACCGGATATGTAGCAGGCCGGAAAGGGCAGGGCGTGAATGAGCGAGCGAACCGAGGCCTTGAGTGAGTCGTTGCGCGCCGGCTCGCTGACAGAATAGTCCGTGTCCCGAAGCGGCGGCGCGGAGCCGACAAAATACGCAAGCGCGCCGAGGCAGAGAACGATAATAGCCGTCAGCGCCTCGACAATGCCAAGCGCGCCCGTAGCGACCAGAAGCCCCAGAAGCGCACTGGCTGCAACTGTAAGGACAAGGAAGTCGCGCGCGCGCTCAGCGCGCCGCGTGGCCTTGTATCGTGAATGTGACTGTGGCGTTGCCATAATAAGGGAAAACCAAGAAAAGCGCCTTGCGGCAAGAGAGTGGACTGTTTGATCACGACATTCCGGAGCGTCGGGGGCCTTGTCACCGCGTTACTGCAGTGAGTTATTGAAAATCGATAATTATTTGTTGACAGTCAACTAATCGCTGCTTAGTCCTGCGACCGAACCGAATGAGGATTGGATGAAGCTCCCCGCCACTCTTGTCGCCCTTGCTGCCCTCACCGGCTGCGCCAGCATCTCCGATATTGCCGGAGAGCCCGTCGCTGTTTTTCCCGCAGCCCCCGAGGCACCGAAGGCCTGGGCCAAGGCCGGTATCTCCGAAGAGCTTCCGGAAGGTAACTGGATTGCCCAGTTTAACGACCCCGTCATGGAAGCGCTGGTGACCGAGACCCTGACCGCGAATCCCGATTTGCGCGCACAGCTTGCTGTGGTCCGGGCGGCACGGGCCCAGGCGCGCAGCGTCTATGGCCGATCTCTGCCAAATGTCTCTGTTTCAGGCTCTGCTGGCGTGACCTCGACCTATTCCGAAATCACCGATGAGCGGTTTACAGATCCCACCTTCGGCGCGCGCGCCGAAGCCAGCTGGACCGCAGATCTCTGGGGGCGCATACAGGCGTCGATAGATGCAGCCGAGGCCGACCTCGCTGCCAGCGAAGCCGACCTTGCATCGGCCCGGCTCTCGCTGGCCGCGCAGACGGCCATTGCGTGGACCGATCTCAACGAAGCGCTCGCCCAGGAACGGGTGGCCGTCCAGACCTATGAGGCCCGCGACCGGATCGTCACGCTGACCGAGCGCCGGTTTGCCCGCGGCCTTTCGACAGCGCTCGACGTGCGCACGGCCCGCAGCGCACGCGCCACGGCAGAAGCAGCTATCGCGGCCCGCCGGCAGGCCAGCGGAAATGCGACCCGACGCCTGGAGATTCTGCTGGGGCGTTATCCTGCCAACGAGATTGAGGCACCCGCCGACCTGCCTGAGCTCGCCCCCATAAGGGCCGCCGGCACCCCCACCATGCTTCTGTCCCGCCGCCCGGATATCGCGGCGTCCGAAGCAAGGCTTGTCGCTGCCGGCCTTCGCGCCGAGCAGGCCCGCCTTGCGCTTCTGCCATCGCTCACCTTGACCGGTTCACTTGCCGCCAACGAGACCGAGCTTGCCGATCTCATCGATCCGGTCCGCATTGCTGCCAATGCCATTGCGGGGCTGTCGCAGCCTGTTTTCAATGGCGGGGCATTGAAGGCTGACCGTGACGCGGCAATTGCCCAGGCTGAAAGGGCGCTCGCGCTTTATGCCGGCGATGTTCTGACGGCCTGGCGCGAAGTCGAGGACACGCTGGCTGCTGATGAGTTCCTTGCCGACCAGGTCGATGCCCAGCGCCGTGCGCTCGATGAAGCAATCGAGGCAGAAGAGCTTGCCACGCGCCAGTATTCCAGCGGCCTCGTTTCCATATTCAATCTGATCGACGCCCAGACGCGTAGGTTGAATGCCGAGAGCAATCTCATTGCCGCGCGGTCTGCACGCGTATCGAACCGGATTTCCTTCCACCTTGCCATCGGCGGTGCGGTCGAAGAGGGGCCTGCGGGCTCGCAACCTGATATATAAAGAAGTCGAGAACAGAGACCTCCCATGAAGCGTATCATTGCCGTCCTGCTGCCTGTCATCGTGCTCGTCGTCCTCGTTGGCCTGGGATTTGCGCTGACCAGCGTTTTCAAGCCGCCGGTCGAGCGCGCCGACGAACAGCCCCGCGGCCTGTCCGTATTTGCTGAAGTGGCAGAGCAGACCGACCTCGACCTCAAGGTCCGCGCCCAGGGTGAGGTGAAGCCAAAGCGGCAGATTGTCGTCGCGCCGCAAATCGCTGGCCGGATCTCCTATGTTTCGCCAGATTTCCTGGATGGCGGTTTCATCCGGCAGGGACAGGTGCTGGTACGCCTGGAGGCCGCCGATTACGAGCTCGCCATCACACGGGCAAGATCCGGTGTAGCTTCAGCCGAGCAGGCGCTCGCCAGAGAGCGGGCAGAAGCCGAGCTGGCGCAGCAGGATATCGAGGATCTCGGTATAGAGGAGGCCAGCCCGCTGGCCCGCCGTGAGCCCCAACTGGCCGAAGCCCAGGCGAATCTTGAGTCTGCCAAGGCCCAGCTTGCCGATGCGCAGCTTGCTCTCAATCGCACCGCAATCACGGCGCCTTTCTCTGGCCGCGTCCGTGAGCGTAGTGCCGACCTCGGTCAATTTGTGAGCCCGGGGCAGGCACTGGGTACGATTTTCGCCACTGATGTGGTTGAGGTCTCGCTTCCCCTGTCCGATGAGGAACTGGGCCGTACGGGTCTGCCGCTCGCCTTTTCCGAGACGGCGGATAATCCAGGCCCACGCGTGGTGTTTTCCACGAATGTCGCTGGCCAGCGGCGTGAGTGGGTCGGCCGCGTGAAACGGACCTCCGCCGCGCTTAACCCGCAGACCCGGCTTATCAATGCGATCGCCGAACTTGAAGATCCCTATGGCGCTGGCGCCGATGATGGCGTGCCTATGGCCCCGGGCCTTTTCGTGGACGCGGAGATTGACGGCCGGCAGATAGAAGATGTCGTGCGCATCCCGCGCGCTGCGCTGCGGGGCGTGGATCAGGTCTATGTGGGTGACGGCCCGAACGGCAAGCTCGAGATCCGCACTGTGGACGTAGTCTACAGCACCGACGACGGCGCCTTCTTGGCCTCGGGCGTGGAGGATGGCGAACTCGCCATCGTGTCGCCGATCCAGGCCGCCTTCGATGGCATGAGCATTCAGGTGGTCGAGCGCATGCCGGATGGCTCGCTTGTCCCACGCACGCCGCGCACCTCGTCTTCCGATGAGGAAGAGGAGGACACCGCGGACGCCCAGGTCGCTGGTGAAACGGATGGAGCGGTGCAATGAACGGACTAGTAGCCTGGTGGGCCCGTAACGGTATTGCTGCCAACCTTCTCATGATCGTCGCCTTTATCGGCGGTATCTTCGGTTTCCTCAGCCTGGAGAAGGAAGCCTTTCCTGCCGGCGACTGGAACGGCGCGAGCGTTTCCATCGCCTGGCCGGGTGCCTCCCCGCAGGATGTCGAGGATCAGATTGTCGTGCGGCTTGAAGAGGTTGTCGCTGACATTGACGGCCTCAAGCGCCTCACCGGCGTGGCGCGCGAAGGTGTGGGCTATGTCAATCTTCAGACCGAACTCGACGTCGACGTCGATGAATTCGTCGACGAGGTGAAGCGACGCGTCGATACGATCTCGAACCTGCCGCAATCAGCTTTCCCGGCGCAGGTCACTCGCTGGAGCGCGAATAACCAGTTCATGGGTCTTGCCCTTCACGGCAATGTCGATCCGGCGACCCTTGATTACTATGCCGATGAGATGCGGGACGCGATTGCCCTTCTGGAAGGCGGCGAGCTTGCGCAGGTCCAGGGCACGCTGGGCGAAGAGGTTTCCATCGAAGTCTCGGAGGCCGCCCTTCGCCGCTACAATCTGACCTTTGCAGAGGTCGCAAACGCGGTCCGCAATTCGTCCATCAACTCCTCCGGCGGTACGGTTCGTACCGAAACGGGCACGGTCTCCATCCAGGCCCGTCAGCTGGCCGACACGCGCGCCGATTTCGAAAGCATCATCGTTCGCCAGAGCGCCGAGTTCGGGACGATACGCATCCGCGATGTGGCCAATGTCGTCGATGGCTTTGAGGATGGAGAGCTCGACGCGACCTATAATGGTGAGCCAACGGCTTTCATCATGGTCAACCAGCCGGAAAAGATGGACATCGTCCTCTACTCCGACAACATCAAGAAGTTCATGGAAGACGCCAATGCGGGCCGGGGACAGGATGCCCTCCCGGAAGGCCTGCGCATGGACCTCCTGTTCGACACGTCCGAAATCTATAAAGGCCGCATGGACACGATCAGCTCGGCCGCCTTGCAGGGCATGGCGCTTGTGATGATCATCCTGATCCTCTTCCTGCGCCCCATCGTGGCTTTCTGGGTCACCATCGGTATCGGCACGGCCTTTGCCGGCGGCATCATGATCCTGCCGCTCTTCGGGGTCTCCCTGAACTTTCTCTCGCTCTTTGCCGTCCTTCTTGTGATCGGTGTGGTCGTGGATGATGCGATTGTCGTCGGCGAGAATATCCACAAGGAGGTCGAGAGCGGACGCGAGGAAGGTCTCAACGCGGCCACCGTCGGCACTCAGCTGGTGCTGAAGCCTGTGATCTTCGGCGTCCTGACCACGATGATCATGTTTGCCCCATGGGCCTTCATCCCCGGGCCGGAGCGCCAGTTCACCGCGCAGATTACGTATGTCGTGGTTGCGGCGCTGGCCTTCTCGCTCATCGAAGCAATGCTCATCCTGCCCTCCCACCTTTCGCACATGCAGCCGCAGAAATTCGAAGGGCCTGTTGGCAAGCTGATGCACCTTCAGCAGCAGATCGCCGACAGCCTCATCACCTTTGCGAACCGGGTCTACAAGCCGCTGCTCGAATATGCGGTGAAGTTCCGCTACGTTACAGTGGCTGTCTTCACCTCCTTCTTCGTGATCGCGATCATGCTGGTGCAGGCGAACATCGTCCCGTTCCGCTTCATGCCCCAGATCGAGGACGACCTCGTCCAGGTGACCATTGATCTGCCGGACGGGTCTCCACAGTCACGCTCCCTTCAGGTTCGTGACCAGCTGCGTCTGGCTGTCGAGCAGTCGCGTGCGACCTTCGATGAGCGCTATCCGCAGCTCGGCGACGAGCACATGATCCGTGACATCTCAATCGTGGCCACGGAAGGCGAAGTGCAATCCTGGATTGCCCTTATTCCGCCGCAGGACCGCCCGGTCGGCGTTTCGACCAAGGATATTGCCGACGAGATACGCGCGAATTTCGGGGAAGTGCCGGACGCAGAGGAAGTGAACTTCCAGTTCACCATCAATGATGCGGACAATTCGATCCAGTACGCGCTGAACAATGATGACCTGGAGGTGCTGCGCAAGGCCGCCGATGATGTGAAGGCTCAGCTGGCAACCTATGAGCAGACCTATGACATCAGTGACAACCTGTCCTCGGCGGCCCAGGAAATCCGGATTGACCTCAAACCTGGCGCCACCTCGCTCGGTGTCACGCTCGGCGATGTGACCTCGCAGGTGCGCGCCGCCTATTATGGCATCGAAGCCCAGCGCCTGCCGCGCGACGGCGACGATGTGCGGGTCATGGTTCGCTATCCGAAGGAAACCCGCGAGTCGCTCGACAGTCTGCAGGACCTTCGAATCCGGACAAGTGAAGGCCGGGAGATCCCGCTGGAACAGGTGGCAGAAATTTCCTTTGCCCCGGGGATCGACCGTATCCTGAGACGTGAGCGTATGCGCTCTGTCACCGTCTTTGCCGACCTCGTCGGTGACAGCACCCGCGCCACGATCTTTGCCGACATGGAGCAAAATTTCTGGCCGGAATTCGAGAAGAAATACCCGACGGTGACGCGCGGGGCCGTAGGCGATATCGAAAGCGAGCAGGAATTCGTGCAGGATATCACCCGGCTCTACATCATTGCCTTCGTGGTGATGTACATCCTGCTGGCAATTGCCTTCCAGTCCTATTCCCAGCCACTCCTTCTGATGCTGGCCATCCCCTTCGGCTATGCGGGCGCGGTCTTCGGCCATCTTGGCTTCGGGGTCCCGATGGCGCTGTTTTCCATGTTTGGTATCGGTGCTGCAGCCGGTGTGGTGATCAACGACAACCTCGTTCTGGTGGACTATATCAACCGGCGGCGCGAGGAAGGGGCAGGCGCGTTGCAGGCCATTGTTGATGCTGGCGTCTCCCGTTTCCGCCCGATCCTGCTGACCTCCGTCACGACTTTCGTCGGCATTCTGCCAATGATCGCGCAGAAATCCGTCCAGGCACAGTTCCTCAAGCCCATGGTTGTCTCGCTCGGGGCGGCTGTTGCCTTCGCATTGTTTGTGTCGCTGCTCCTCGTGCCCGCTTTCTATGCGGTGGGATGTGAGGTTGGCCGCATCTTCCGCTGGACCTGGGGTGGCAAGCCTTATCGCCAGATCGGTGACAGCTATGAGGGCGAGGTGAATATCGATGAAGAAGAGCTCATCGGGACCTCACGCGGCGGACGTCCACAACCTGCCGAATAGGAAGGTCGCCATCCCTGCTCTTGCGCAGCTCATGGGGTTACAAGGTCGCCGCTCCTATTCAATATTGACGGTATCCAATCTGGAGTAAGATGTATGAAACTGCTTTATTCAAGCGTGGCCGCCGCCGCGCTTCTGGCCGCCTGCACAACAACCCAGCCCGCCAGTGAAACGGCGGCCGGGCCGGGCGATCAGCAGGCTGCGGCCTCCAAGCCAGAACATGTCGTTGAGACCACCTCGCCGGATTATTGGGGGGACTGGGGCATCGATACCAGTGTCATGGACACCGATGTGGACCCCGGCGACAATTTCTTCATGTATGTTAGCGGCGACTGGATCGACGAGTTTGAGCTGCCGGCAGACAAGACCCGCTACGGCGCGTTCGATCTTCTGCGTGAGAAGTCAGAGCAGCAGACCCGCTTTATCATTGAAGACCTCGCTGAAGCCCAGCCGCCGGTCGACACGCCGGAAGGCAAGGTTGCTGCCTTCTACAATGCCTTCATGGACACCGACGCCATCGATGCGGCCGGCCTCGCGCCCGCCCAGCCCTATCTCGACAGGATTGCGGCGATCAGGGATCGCGAAGAGCTTGCACGCATCTTTGTCGCGCCGGGCTTTTCCTCGCCCTTCAACGGTTTCGTCTGGGTCGATGACAAGAATCCCGACGACTACATCTTCCAGATGTCCATGGGCGGCCTCGGCCTGCCGGACCGCGAATACTATCTCAAGGATGATGAGAAGTCGGTCGAGATCCGCGCAAAGTATGAAGAGCTGCTGACCTTCCTCCTCGGCCGGGCCGGCTATGAAGACGCCGCCGCCAAGGCGTCTGATGTCCTCGCTCTGGAGACGCAGCTTGCAGAAGCCGACTGGGACCGTGCGGTCAGCCGCAACCCGGAGATCACCTATAACAAACTGACCCGCGACGAGCTGGGCGAACTGGCCGGTGGCTTTCCGCTGGCAGTCGCGCTTGAAGAGCTGGGCGTGAATGGCGAGCAGGAATTCCTCGTCACCGAGATTCCGCCGACCGCGGACGAGATTGCGTCTGCAGGTCTCTCTCAGGAGGATGTGGACAAGCTTGGTGCCGGCATCCCGGTTGCCTTTGAACTTGCCAACACGGCAGACCTGGACACCTGGAAGGCGTATCTCGCCGCTCACATGCTGTCTAATTTCGCCGCCGTCCTGCCGTCCGACATCGATGAAGCGGACTTTGATTTCTATGGCACGACGCTCAGCGGCCAGCCGGAACAGCGTCCACGCTGGAAACGGGCAGTGTCCGCTGTCTCCGACGCTCTGGGTGAGGCGATTGGCGAAGTCTATGTGGAGCGCTACTTCCCGCCGGAAAACAAGCAGCGCATGGACGAACTCGTTGCGAACCTGCGCACCGCCATGCATGCCAATCTCGAGGACCTCTCCTGGATGAGCGAGGACACCCGTGAACAGGCGCGCGAAAAGCTCGACATGTTCAACCCGAAGATCGGCTATCCGGACGAGTTTGAATCCTATGACACGCTCGAGGTCACCGACAGTGCCTTCACGAACGCCGTGAATGTGGCGCGCTGGTCGCTGCAGGACAATCTCGACCGCCTGAACGAAGACCCGGACCGCAATGAGTGGTTCATGACCCCGCAGACGGTGAATGCCTACTATAATCCGGGCTATAATGAGATCGTCTTCCCGGCCGGTATCCTCCAGCCGCCTTTCTTCAATGTGGAGGCAGACCCAGCCGTCAATTACGGCGCCATTGGCGGCGTGATCGGCCATGAAATGGGCCACGGCTTTGACGATCAGGGATCGAAATACAATGGCGAAGGCGTTCTCGCCAACTGGTGGACGGATGAAGACCGCGAGGCGTTTGACGCGCTGACGTCTGCGCTGGTCGAACAGTACAATCAGTACTGTCCGCTTGCCGAAGGCGAACCGTGCGTCAATGGCCGCCTCACCCTGGGTGAGAATATCGGTGACCTTGGCGGTCTGTCGCTGGCCTATCGCGCCTACCAGATCAGCCTGGATGAGAATGGCGACGGTGTCGTCAGCGCTGAAGAGGAGGCGCCTGTGATCGACGGGTTTACCGGCGACCAGCGCTTCTTCATGGCTTGGGCGCAGGTCTGGCGCGCCAAGTACCGCGATGAAGCCAAGCGCAACCAGCTGCTGACGGACCCCCACTCGCCGTCAGAATACCGCGCGAACGGCATCGTCCGCAATTTCGACGAATGGTATGAGGCGTTCAACGTCTCTGAAGACGATGAACTTTACCTGCCGCCGGAAGAGCGCATCCGCATCTGGTAAGCGGACAAAGCATTGGCAAACATCAGGAAAGGGTGGACCTCAAAGGTCCGCCCTTTTTTCCTGTCCGTTGGATTTGTCCGCATTCCTGCAGGAATGATCTTCACATTTGCCGGTCCTTCTGGCTTCTAGAGGCCCGGCCTGCCGTAGCGGCAGGTGTGGGGGAAGGACGCACGAAATGCCGATGCCCATGGCCGTCAGGGCCTATTTCGACAGGCTGTCCGGGCCGACGAAGGAAATCGCAGAGGAACTCGCTCGCCTCATTCCGGCGCGTGGGCCAAGTTTGATCGCGACTATCGCTTCTGGCGCACCCTGCTGGTCGGGCCATGAGCGCGTTGTGTCAGTGGTGGCCTATTCCAGGCACTGCAATCTGCAATTCTGGTCCGGAGCCCGGCTCGCCTCTGGTTTCTATGGCCGCATTGAAGGCAACGGCAAGGCTCTGCGTCATGTGAAGGTTCACCATCTCGATGATATAGACGATGAGCTGATCGACATCATCGACTGCGCCATTGCCCTCGACCGGGGCTGACCATTGCACGCGGGCGTCCCACAGCCGCTTTCAATCTGCGTGCGGCCTGCTAGCCTTTGGTGCCGATCCAGCTTTCAGGACACGCCGTGCTCAGACATCTTTGCCTTACTCTTCTCCTCAGCCTCTCTTCAGCAGGCCTTTCGGCGCAGGAGCCGGCGATCGACACGCTCTATTTCGTCGTGCGCGACGGGATCGTCATGACGGCGCAAGGCCACGCGATTGCGATGGATTTCAACGAAGACGGCAAATTTGAAGGCGAGGCGGCCGGCACATCCTTTGCCGGTACCTACCGGCTCGATGGCGCCCAGCTCTGCACCACGTCGCAGCTGGCTGCTTCTGAAACCTGCACCACCTACCCGGAAGGAATGGAGCCGGGCGACGAGTTCGAAGTCGTCAGCCCGGCCCTTGGCAGTGTCCGTGTCCGCATCCGCACGCCCGAGGAGAACCGGGCCGCGGCAGCTGGAAATTGATGCGCCTTAAAGCGTCGGATTGATCAGGAATTTCTCGCCGGTCTTCTTCGCATCATAGCGTTTCAGCGTGTCCGGATCGAGCGCTTCGGCAAGCGAGATCTCATCGGTATAGTGACTTGCGAAGGTTGTCTTCAGCTCAGACATGACCCGCTTGCGAAGCTTTTCGCGGCCCTCGGAGCCGATCTTCTGCAGGAAGTAGGTGAGCAGATAGCCGCCTGCGCTCCACGCCATGCCAACGCCCGGCGGGATGGTGGTCGGCGAGAGATCGAGGCGCCCATAGATATAGACGTGTTTCGGATCGGCCGAGCCATAGCGGCTATATTCGGCGCCGATATTGGCAGCCGCCTCCATCGCCATCAGGATCTGTCCCGCCAGCGGCCCACCGCCGACTGCGTCAAAAGCCAGGGTGGCCTTGGTCTCCGCAATCGCGTCGATCAGCTCCTTCATGAAGTTATCGCTCGATGAATTGACGACGTATTTGGCGCCGAGGTCCTTGAGGATTTTCTCCTGCTCGGCCTTGCGCACAATATTCACCAGGGGCACGTCGTCTGCGATACAGATCTTGTTCAGCATCTGACCGAGATTGGAAGCGGCTGCAGTGTGGATCAGGCCCTTATGGCCTTCCATTCGCATGGTCTCCGGGAAGGAGAGGGCGGTCAGCGGATTTACGAAAGAGGAGGCGCCGTCACGGGCCGAGGCGTCTTCCGGCAGCTCCATGACCTGTGCAACATTCAGCATGCGGTATTCGCCATAGAATTCGCCGCCAAGGCCGGTCACTTTCTTTCCCACCAAGGCCTGCGCGGCATCGGAAGACCCGGCCGCCACAACGGTGCCTGCGCCTTCATTGCCGACGCCGAGCGACTGGCCGAGCCGTGCCTTCATGGCCCGCATGGCGGGCGGCGGCACGTCGGCGACCAGTTTCGGGCTCTCCTTGCTGCCTTCATTCTTCAGCGTGGAGAGATCGGCTGCACCGACAAGCAGGCCAAGGTCGGACGGATTGATCGGCGTTGCTTCGACGCGAATGATGATATCGCCATCGCCCGGCTTGGGCATCGGCACGTCCTTCAGAGAAAGCTCCAGCTTGCCCTCTTCTGTCACCAGCGTGCGAAGCTGGCGGAATGTGTCTGGTAGGTCTGAAGCCATTTTGTGTTCCTCCTTGGGGATCGTTTTTTGCTTGCTCCGACATGGAGGTGCACGAAGAGCATGGCAAGTCAGCGCCGGAAATTCATTATGCCGCTGAGGGAAATCGGACCCTCACATCCAGACCAGGGGCCTGCGGAAGAAGTGTCAGTTCGGCCGAATGGTGGCGGGCAATACTTGCAGCCAGGCTCAGTCCCAAGCCAGAGCCGGGAGAGGTTCGGCTGCGGTCGAGACGGTGAAACGGCTTGATGGCCTCCTCAATTTTCTCCGCTGGGATGCCGACACCATTGTCGCGGACGCTGAGCTCGGGAAGACCCTCGACAATGCCGACGCGCACCTCCACAGCGACGGGCGCCCGATTGTGGCGCAAGGCGTTCTCGACAAGGTTCACGAGCATCTGCGTGATGAGCTGGCGGTCGCCATAAGTTCGAACGTTGGGGGCCGCCACGAGGGCAATTGATTTGCCTTCCGCCTCTGCGACGGGGGCGAAGGTGGTCGCCACCGCCGAAGCGATTTCGCTGAGATCGACGGGTGCGGTCGAAACGGCGGCCGAGCCACTCTCCAGTTCGGCAATCTTGAGCAAGGCGGTGAAGGTCGCCAGCACATCGTCTAGCAGCTCTGTCGCCTCTTCGATTGCTATACGTTGTTCGGCGTTGCTTTCTCGTCCCTGCATGGCTTCGAGCCGCTGACGCAGATGCCCAAGCGGTGTGCGCAGGTCATGCGCCACGCTGGCAGAAGCATAGCGCACATCATGGACCAGCGCCTCGATCCGGTCGAGCATCCGGTTGATCGTGCCCGCGAGGCTGTCGAATTCATCGCCGGCCGCAGAGACCGGCATGCGGGCGCTGAGTGACTGGCGCCCGACGCCTTCGGCCGTTGCCTTCATGCGCTCCACCCGTGAGAGGAAACGCCGGCTGACCAGCAGTCCAGCAATGAGGCTGAGCAGCAGGGCAGGCAGCAGGACAACAAGCATGGCGTGGCGAAGGGCCGTTGCCGCTTCGCTGACGATACGCGTATCGGCGCCAACGCCCAGCCGGTAGCCATCCTCAAGTGGTGTTGTGAGGACCAGAAGGTCGCTCGCCTCCTGGCGTTGAAGCCGGCTCCAGCCCCCGCGTTCAGGCAACGCCATCCTGTCAAAGATCGAAACGCCCAAAGGGCTGGTCAGCGTATATCGCAGCCTGTTGCCGGGATTGCGTTCCAGCCGCTCGCTGATGTCGTGGCGCAGTTCTTCCAGACCGTCATCTTCATAGTCGCCCATCAACTGGCGGGTCTCGTTGCGGATCTGGTCGCGAAGCTGGTCTTCCATATCGTCGCGAAGGCCGAGATAGATGAGGATGCAGAGCGCGAGTGTGCACAGGGCGAACAGCCCGGCCGCCATTGCCGTCAGCCGGAAGCCCGTAGAACGCAGCAGCCTATCCATTGTCGGAAAGCCTGTAGCCGGAGCCGCGCACGGTGTGGATGAGAGGGCGGTCATGGCCCTTGTCGATCTTCGACCTCAACCGGCTGATATGAGTCTCGACGATGTTGGTGCGCGGGTCGAAATTGAAGTCCCAGACATTCTCCAGCAGCATGGTACGTGTCACCACGCGGCCTTCATGACGCATCAGGTATTCCAGGAGTCTGAATTCGACTGGCTGCAGGTTGATCGCCTCGCCATCGCGTTCGACCGTTCGTTTCAGACGGTCGAGTGTCAGGCCGCCGAGCTGGTAGGTCGTTTTCGGCCCCTCGGCGGGCGCAGCGGATCTGACGAGCACGCCGACGCGGGCGTGAAGCTCTGCAAAGGCAAAGGGTTTGACAAGATAGTCTTCGGCCACCTGCAGGCCTTCGACCCTGTCCTCGACCCCGCCAATGGCTGTCAGGAAAATGGCCGGCGTGGTGTCGCCGCCCGCCCGCAGCATGTTGAGCAGTTTCAGGCCATCTATACCCGGAACCATGCGGTCCAGGATGAGCGCGTCATAGCTCGCATCCGTTGCCATCATCAGGCCTTCCTGACCATCGGCCGCATGGTCGACTACGTCGCCATGTTCACGAAAGCCACGGATCACATAGCCGGCGGTTTCCCTGTCATCTTCGACCAGCAGGTAACGCACGCGTGTCGTCTCCCGAAAAAATGCCCTGCCGCAACATATGCGGCAGGGCAGGATGATTTACAGGGCTATGCCTAGTCGTCGTGATCTTCGCGGGTGCTTTTCACTTCACCCGTCACGCCGTCGACGATGACATCATAGACCTTGCCGTCGGCCAGCACGGAAATCTCGAACTCCGGCGAGAAGGAATCGTCCTCGACCTGCGCCTCGAAAGCCTTGCCTTGGGTGGCATCTTCAGCGGCCATGATGGCAGCGACCAGCGAAATGTCGGCTTCCTCAAGTGCGCGGGCATCGTCGATATCTGCGAACGCAAGGCCGGCAGTTGCCAGTCCGCCGATGGCCGTTGCTGAGATCAGGGTGCGAATTGAACGTTTCATCAAGGGTCTCCTTATGGATTTAATGACTCCAGATCTTTCTGGATGTCTGCACCGTCTCACGAGTGACCTGACAGGGATTTTGCCTGAACTATACATATTCCCAATGTTGCAGGTGGAACGCCCGGCCGTGGGGCGTCAGGGGCGGGATAGGACTTGACGCTGCGTCGGCTGAGGCGCATCTCTTCGCACACGCAAAAGACGCTAGAATTGAGCCCGGAGGAAAAGATGGCTGATGATCCCGTTGTAATCGTAGGTATGTCGCGCACGCCCATGGGCGGCCTGCTTGGCGACCTTGCCGGCATGTCTGCCAATGAGCTTGGCGCCATCGCCGTGAAGGCCGCTTCCGAAGAAGCCAAGCTCTCTGAGACTGACGTCAATGAGATTATCATGGGCAATTGTCTTCCTGCAGGTCAGGGCCAGGCACCTGCCCGGCAGGCGGCGATCAAGGCTGGCCTCGATCAGGGCACCGAAGCGACCACGATCAACAAGATGTGCGGCTCGGGCCTTCAGGCGGCCGTCATGGGCTGGAACGCGATCCAGTCTGGCAATGCCAGCATCGTCGTCGCGGGCGGCATGGAATCCATGACCAACGCGCCGCACCTCGTGGACCTGCGCAAGGGTCACAAATACGGCGCCTCGGCAATGAAAGACCATATGGCGACTGACGGTCTGGAAGATGCCTATGAGAACAAGGCCATGGGCGTCTTCGCCGACATGATCGCGCAGGAGTATCAGTTCACGCGCGAGCAGCAGGACGCTTACGCAATTGAAACGCTGTCCCGCGCCAAGAAAGCCACCGAAAACGGCAAGTTCAAGCGCGAGATCGTCCCTGTCACGATGAAGACCCGCAAGGGCGATGTCACTGTCGATACCGATGAGCTGCCGCGCAGCGCCCGCCCGGACAAGATCCCGTCCCTGAAACCGGCTTTCAGCAAGGACGGCACGGTGACCGCCGCCAATGCTTCGGCTATTTCCGATGGCGCGGCGGCACTTGTCCTGATGCGCCAGTCCGAGGCTGAAAAGCGCGGCCTCAAGCCGATTGCGAAGATCGTATCCTCTTCCAGCCACGCGCATGAGCCGAAATACTTCACCACTGCGCCTGTGCCGGCCATGAAGAAGGCGCTCGAGAAAGCCGGCTGGACCAAGGATGATGTCGGGCTCTGGGAAATCAACGAAGCGTTCGCCGTCGTGCCCATGATTGCCATGAAGGAAATGGGCATCAGCCACGATATCGTGAACGTGAATGGCGGCGCATGTGCCATGGGCCACCCGATCGGGGCTTCCGGCGCGCGTATCCTTGTGACGCTGCTGGCCGCCATGGAAGACCGCGATGTGAAGAAGGGCGTCGCCTCGCTCTGCATCGGTGGCGGCGAAGGCATCGCCATGTGTGTCGAGCGGGTCTGATCCTGCTTGCTGGGGGAGAGTGCCATCCCGGACCATTTCCGCGAACAGGCGGAATGGTGCCGCGCATTGGGCTCACCCTTTATGGATGCGCTTTGCCGCGCATTCGCAGATGATTATGAGGCCGGCGGCATTGTCGCCGGCCTTGTGTCTGACTGGCCGACAAATCCTCGCAAGGATGCGCTCGCCCTGCGTCTGGCGGGCTGCCTGCACCACGCCACCCTGACAGGCCGGGCCCCCGCGCTTGCCGCAGCCTATCCCGCGCGGCAGCCGGACTGGTCGATGCAGGCCGTGTGGCCACTGGCAAGGACATGGCTCGCAGAAAATGAGGACTGGGTCAGGGCGTTTCTGGAGAGCGCACCCCAGACCAATGAGACGCGCCGGTGTATCGCCCTTCTCCCCGGCTTTCTCGAGCTCGCGCATCGATTTGATATGCCGATGCACCTCATGGAGCTTGGGGCAAGCGCGGGTCTCAACCAGAACTGGGACCGCTACGCCTATGAGACCGGCAGCTGGCACTGGCCCGCCGATGAGGCACGCGGCGTCACGATTTCGACTGATTGGCAGACCAGCGCGCCCCGCCACCTGGATGCGCAGCCTCAGATTGCGAGCCGGGCGGCCTGCGACCTCTCGCCATTCGACCTCAGTGACCCAGACCAGGTCATGCGTCTGAAATGCTATACATGGCCGGATCAGAACGAGCGTCTCTCAAGGCTCGACGCGGCGGTGAAGCTCGCCCAGGAGACCGGCATAAGTGTGGACAAGGCAAATGCCGCGAACTGGCTGGAACAGAAGCTGATGCACCGTCCGGCAAAGGGGCTGACCATAGTCTATCATTCGGTCTTCCTGATCTATCCCCCGCGCGAGGTGATCGGGCAGATCATGAGCATGATCGCATCCTACGGCATGCGGGCAAGCGAGGCGGCGCCGCTGGCCTGGCTTTCCTATGAATCGGAAGCGCTGTTCGGTGGCAATCGTGAGAGCCCAAGGATGGAAGCGCGGCTTCAGGTCTGGCCGGGCGGCGAGGCGCGTACCCTTAATTGCTCGGATGGTCATGTAACCAGAGTGGTGGCGCCGCCGCTCTGACGCTTAGTCAGCCGGCTCGGCGAGCCGCGTTTCGATGACGCGCACCAGATCGCTGACGGCCTCACGCGATTTGCCCGTGAACATGTTTGTGTTCACGATGAAAACCGTGCCCTTCCCCGGTACCATCTCAGCATGCGAGAGCCACATCGTATTGGAGCCGCGATGCGCATACACCGTCCCCAGCGCTTCATGTGAAGTCACGCCCCAGCCCATGGCATAGTCGGCATCCTCATCGGGCCAGGGTGAAAGCAGCCTTGTCCGCGTCTCATCGCTGATCAAGGTGTTCTCCCTGTCGATGAATTCGCGAAGGAGCCGGAGATGGCTGTCGATTGGTACGTGAACGGTCCCGGCCGGTCCCAGGGCAGGCGGGTTGTCGGCGCCGCTGCCGCGCCCTGCGGGCACTTTCAGGCCAAAAACCGTATCATGACCGACAGGCCCCGAAGGCGGCGGCCCGAACCCCCAGCCGGATGACCAGTCCCCGCCTTCGGCCTTGAACACCTCGGAGCCAATAGCCTCCTCCCAGCTTGTGCCGGTGATGAGTTCTATGGCGGCCCCCGCGAGGATGTAATTGAGATTGCTGTATTCGAACGTCCCCGGCTCGCCGGGCGGCGTGCTTGTCAGCCGGTCGCGGGCCGTTTCGAGCCGCTGGCGGGGCAGGGGGCTGTCATCGCCCGCGCGCGCGATCAGCCAGACCGGGCCGATATCTCCCGCCCCTGATCTGTGGGCGAAAAGGTCTTCGATGGTGATGTCCTGCCAGTGAGGATCGATGTCTTTGACAGTGCCCGAGAAAAGCTCAGCGACGCTCACGCCCCAGTCTGTCTCGCCGCGCTCGACAAGCCGGGCATAGAGCAGGGCTGTCAGCGCCTTCGTATTGGAGCCGATATGCCAGGCTGCGTCACTCGTCACAGCCACATCAGAGCCCGATGCCTCATTCCCTGACACTGCAATCACGGCATCGCCGCCTGTTTCCAGAACACCGGCGCCGAGAGCGATGAGCCCGTATTCTTCCAGAATCCCGTCGACTTCCTGCTGAAGCCAGTCTTCTGAAATTGGTGCAGCCGACGCCAGCGGCCCCAGAAAACAGACCGCAATGAAAGCTGTCAGTGAACGCAGGGGCGGTAAACGGCGGACCCCGCAGCCCATCAGCTCGCAGGCACGTAATCGCTTACGAGGCCCAGCGGCAGGGCCGTCGTGCGTTTGGCAATATTGATCACGATGCGGGACTGGACATCTGACACCAGCCCCGACCCCAGCAGTTTTTCGCGCAGGAAGGTGTCATAGGCGTGCATATCGGTCGTTGTAATCCGGATCACATAGTCGACAGCGCCCGTGACCGTCATACATTCAAGCACCTCGGGCCATTTCTGGACAAGCTGTTCGAACTTTGCGAGGTTTTCCTTGCTGGGCAGGGCCAGCTTCACGCTGGCGACGACTTCAAAGCCCAGGCCCAGCGTGTCCCGGTCGAGCAGGGTGACCCGTCCCTGTATGATACCGGCCTCTTCCATCCGCTTGATGCGGCGCCAGCAGGGCGAGGAAGACAGACCCACCCGGTCGGCGATCTCGGCAACCGAGAGTGCGGCGTCTTTCTGGATAAGGTCCAGGATTTTGGCGTCGATGGCATCAAGAGACTGGGGCAACTTTTCTCCCGCTGAGTGGTCTATATTGGAACAACTTACCCGTTCCTACGCTAATATGCGCAATAAGGGCAAGCATTTTCACTTAAAAATGCGAATAATCTGGCTCAAGAAAAATTTGGGAGGCGTTCCTTGGAACACCGCGAAGTCACGCTGAACGATAAATACGATCTTGTCGAGGGCCATGCCTACATGACAGGTATTCAGGCACTTGTGCGCCTGCCACTCGACCAGAAACGGCTCGATCTTGAAGCAGGTCACAATACTGCAGGTTTTATTTCCGGCTATCGTGGTTCTCCCCTTGGCGGCTATGACCAGCAGTTGCGCGCCGCCGGAAAATGGCTCGACAAGTATGAAATCGAGTTCTGGGAAGGTCTCAATGAGGACCTTGGCGCGACAGCCGTTTGGGGGTCCCAGCAACTTGGACTCTTCCCGGGCGCAAAGCGCGACGGCCTCTTCGGCATCTGGTACGGCAAGGCGCCGGGCGTTGATCGTTCCGGCGACGCGTTCAAGCATGCCAATGCCGCCGGGTCCTCGCGTCTTGGTGGCGTGCTCGCCATTTGCGGGGATGACCATACCTGCAAATCCTCGACCCTGCCGTCGCAGTCTGAATATGCGATGCGCGACGCGGAAATCCCCGTCCTGAACCCGGCCTCCATTCAGGATGTGCTTGATTATGGCATCCATGGCTGGGCGATGAGCCGCTTTTCCGGGGCCTGGTCCTCGCTGATCGCTTTGGCCGATACGATGGATTCCGGCGCGGTCGTCGATGTGACTCTGGAGCGTCTGAAACTGGTCACGCCGGAGTTCGACTTCCCCGAAGCCGGTGTCCATATGCGCCGCGGCGACAGCCCGATCGACAAGGAACGCCGCCTGCGGGAAGTGAAGCTTCCGGCTGCGCAGGCCTGGGTCCGCGCCAATCAGCTCGACCATGTCCTCATCCCCTCGCCAAAACCGCGCGTCGGCATCATCACGACCGGCCAGGCCGCCCGCGATATCTTCGAGGCGCTTGCCGCCATCGGTATCTCGCCGGAAGAGGCCGGACGGCTTGGCATCAGCGTCTTCAAGGTCGCCATGCCGTGGCCGCTGGAGCCGACCCGGATCCGCGAATTCTGCAAGGGTCTCGAACGCGTTCTCGTGATCGAGCACAAGCGCCCGCTGATCGAGGAGCAGCTGCGTTCGGTCCTCTACAGCCTGCCGGACAATGAGCGTCCCTTTATCGAAGGCAAGCAGGACCGGTTCGGTAAACCGCTGCTGAGCCAGGTTTCGTCCATCCCGGTGCCGGAAATGGCGCAGGCCCTTGTCGGCGCAGTTCCGGGCGAGTGGGACAAGAGTGCCGCCGACCGCTATTTCGAACGCGTTGGCGCCGCAGGGCAGGCGGCAATGTCAAACGCCTCGCCGACCGTGCGTACGCCGCACTATTGCTCGGGCTGTCCGCACAATACATCGACGACGGTACCGGAAGGCTCACGTGCTCTCGCGGGTATCGGTTGCCACTACATGGCGAACTTCATGCCGGACCGGAATACCGACATGACCAGTCAGATGGGCGGCGAAGGCGTCGCCTGGATCGGCCAGTATTTCGCCACCGATGAAGACCACATGTTCGTCAATCTCGGCGACGGCACCTATTCGCATTCCGGGTCGCTCGCCATCCGTGCGGCGGTGACGTCCGGCGCGAACATGACTTACAAGATCCTCTACAATGACGCGGTCGCCATGACGGGTGGGCAGACGGTCGAGTCGGCGCAGACGCCGGTCGATATCGCCCAGCAGGTTGAGGCCGAGGGCGTGAAGACCATCGTCGTCGTCACCGAAGACCCGACGCGCTATGCCGGCGTCAAAGGCCTGCCGCGCTCGGTGAAGATCTATGACCGCGAAGAGCTCGATGACGTGCAGAAGATGCTGCGCGACACAAAGGGCGTCTCGGTCATGATCTATGACCAGGTCTGCGCCACCGAGAAGCGCCGCCGCTCCAAGCGCGGCCTGCGTGAGCCGGACCGCGTGCGCGTGATGATCAATCAGGAGGTCTGTGAAGGCTGCGGCGATTGCTCGATCAAGTCGAACTGTCTCTCGGTTGAGCCGGTCGAGACCGAACTCGGCCGTAAGCGCCGTATCAACCAGTCGACCTGTAACACCGATCTGTCCTGCCTGCGTGGCTTCTGCCCCAGCTTCGTGACCATCAAGGACGCGCACTTCGCGGCCGAGGACGCGCCAGTGCTCGAAGCCGACGCCTCTGGTCTGCCGCTGCCGGACCTGCCGCCGGTCGCCCAGCCCTGGAACATCCTCTTCACCGGCGTGGGTGGCACAGGTGTCACGACGGTCGCCGCCGTGCTGGCTATGGCGGCGCATGTCGACGGCAATGCGGCCTCCTCGCTGGATATGACGGGTCTTGCCCAGAAGGGCGGCCCGGTCCTCTCCCACCTTCGTTTTGCCCGTGAGCCGGAAATGATCTCGACCGGCCGGGTCCCGCCGGCCTCAGCCGACGCGATCATCGGCTGCGACCTTGTCGTGGCGGCTGGCGGCGATGCCATCTCGCTGATGGATGTCGAACGCACCCATGTCACCGCGAACGCCGATGTCACGCCGACAAGTGAGTTCATCCGTGACCGGTCGAAGACCTTTGAAAGCCAGCTTCTCGCGGCCCGCGTGAAGCGCCAGGCCAAGGATTTCGGCTCCATCGATGCGGAGTCGCTGGCGCTCGGCTATCTCAACGACGCGATCTACACCAATATGATCATGATCGGTTACGCTTGGCAGAAAGGCCATGTCCCGGTCTCGCTGCGGGGGCTTTACCGCGCGATCAAGCTCAATGGCGTGAAGATCGAAGAGAACATGAAGGCGTTCGATGTCGGCCGGATTGCAGCGGTCGATCCTGACCGTCTGGAAAAGACATCCGACCCGCGCGGCGACGTCCAGCCGATGACGCTGGACGAGCTCATCGAAAACCGCGCTGAACGTCTGAACGCCTATCAGAACAAAGCCTACGCACAGAAGTATCGCGACCTCGTCGCAAAAGTCCGCAAGGATGAGGAGGCGGCCGGTCTGGGTGATGCCTTCACCACGGCGGTGGCCAAATTCGCCTTCAAGCTCATGGCCTACAAGGATGAGTATGAGGTCGCGCGCCTCTACACCGACGGCACCTTTGAGAAGAAGCTGCGGGAGACCTTTCATGGCGGCAAGATCAACTTCCTGATGGCGCCGCCGCTGATCGCGAAGAAGGATTCAAACGGTCACTTGAAGAAAAAGCGCTTTGGGGCGTGGATGAAGACGGTCTTCAGCGTCATGCGCCGCCTCAAGGGGCTGCGTGGCACGCCATTCGACCCGTTCGGCTATACAGAAGAACGCAAGATGGAGCGCGGCCTGCGCGATACCTATCTCGAGCGCGTTGCCGACATGTCGGGCAAGCTGACCAAAAAGAACCATGAGCTGGCCGTCGCCATCGCCTCCATTCCGGATGAGATCCGCGGCTATGGTCACGTGAAAGAGGCGTCCGTCGAAGCGGCCAGGGGGCATGAGGAAGAGCTCATGCAGAACTGGCCGGAAGGCGGCATGCCGAAACAGAAAAAGACGCTGATTGCCGCTGAATAAGTGCCGGTAACGCATGAAACAGAGAAGGCCGCTTCCTGAAAAGGAGGCGGCCTTTTTTCTGTCTGGAGTGTTTCGGCAGACGATTTATGGGCGGTCGATATAGACGTCGACGACGTCGTCACGCCCGGACAGCCCGTCGAGTTCGTTTTCCAGCTGGCGGGCAGGGATTACCCGTTCGCTTGTATACATCTGCCTGCCATCGCGAAATCGCACCGTCAGGCGCAGGCGGCCACGCTCGATGTCGCCAATGTCCTCGGCGATCGTGACCGGAACGCTGCTGCCGCTGCTGGAAACGAGATTCACCGCCCCCTTACCGGTATAATAGACGGTCTTGCCAGCAAGCTCGACGCCGTCTCCGATGACGCCGACAGTTGCGCCGGCCACGCTGGCCGCGAGGCACCCCGAGACAAGGGACGAAGAAGCGATAAGAGCGGCGGCGATGACGGCTTTCATTCGCCTAGCCCTCAGATGATTCCGTATCCCGCGCCAGCGCGCTCTTGATCAGGCGGGCGGTCTCATGGATGCCGTAAAGCGCGGCAAAGCCACCAAAGCGCGGCCCCTGGCTCTGGCCCAGCAGCACCTCATAAAGCGCCTTGAACCACTCGCGCAGATTCTCGAATTCGTGCGCCTTGCCGATCTCGAAGGTCAGCGTCTGCAGGTCTTCGGCACTGGCGCCTTCCTCCATGGCGCTCAGCCGGTCGGCCAGTTCTTCCATGGCAGCGCGTTCCTTCTCGTCCGGTGCGCGATAGACCTTGGTGGGCTTCACGAAGTCCTCGTAATAGCGGATCGCATAGCCGGCCAGCTGGTCGAGAAGGGGATGGCTCTCCGGGCTCGCCTCCGGCGCATAGCGCGAGATGAAGCCCCAGAGCTGATCCTTGGTCTCGGCATTCGCGGCGCTGACGAGGTTCAGGAGCAGCGCGAAGGACACAGGCGTATCGCCCTCTGGCGGATTGCCGGAATGGATGTGCCAGACCGGGTTCTCGATCTGACGGGCCGGTTCCTCTTCCGGGTATTTTGACAGGAAGGTCAGATACTCATCGACGGCTTTCGGGATCACGTCGAAATAGAGCTTCTTGGCCGCGCGCGGCTTCTGGAACTGGAACAGCGACAGGCTCTCCTGCGGCGCATAGGCCAGCCAGTCCTCGACCGAGATGCCATTGCCCTTGGTCTTGGAGATTTTCTCGCCCTTGTCGTCCAGGAATAGTTCATAGACATATTGCTGCGGCGGCTGGCTACCGAGGATCTTGCAGATCTTCGAATAGATCGGCGCGTTGTCCTGGTGGTCCTTGCCGAACATCTCGAAGTCTACACCCAGTGCGGCCCAGCGCATGCCGAAGTCCGGCTTCCATTGCAGCTTGGTATTCCCGCCGGTGACCGGAATGGTCACGTCGGTGCCGTCCTCATCCTCGAAGGTGATGGTGCCATCCTTCGCATTGGTCTCCTTCATCGGTACGTAAAGGACGCGGCCGGTCGTTGGAGAGATCGGCAGGAAGGGCGAATAGGTCGCCTGACGCTCCGCGCCCAGCGTGGGCAGCATCACAGCCATGATCTCATCGAACTTCTCGAGCGCGCGCAGCAGCGCCTCATCGAAAGCGCCGGACTTGTAGAGCTCGGTCGCCGACTTGAATTCATACTCAAAGCCGAAACTGTCGAGGAAGGCACAAAGGCGGGCACCCATATGCGCGCCATAGCTTTCATGCGTGCCGAACGGGTCGGGCACGGTGGTCAGCGGCATCTGCATATAGGGCTCAAGGTCTTTCGGGTTCGGCACGGTCGGCGGCACCTTGCGCATGCCATCCATGTCGTCGGAGACACAGATCATGCGGGTCTCGTACTTGCCCCCGGTCAGCGTCTCGAACGCTGTGCGGACCATCGTCGTACGCACGACCTCCCCGAAAGTGCCGATATGTGGCAGGCCGGACGGGCCATAGCCAGTCTCGAAGGTAACGGGTCCCTCTTTCGGCTTCCCGGCGCGCTCCATGTTCTCAAGGCGTTTGAGCAATGCGCGCGCCTGTTCGAAGGGCCAGGCCTTGGCTGTCTCGGCAAGCTCTGCAAGCGCGCTCATAATGTCTCCATTCGTCGGATTGAATTTGGGCGGAGGTAGAAGGGCAGAGGCGCGCGGTCAAGCTGGCGGGGCGCAGGCCCTAGGCGCTTGTGGACTCTGGACCTGAACTGGCATGTACACAATTGCGGCCGCGGCGCTTGGCTTCATACATACGGTGGTCAGCTATCCTGAAGAGGTCGGTGGGCGTCTGTCCTTCCTTGCGCATGGCGACGCCGATACTGACGGTCAATTGATGTCTGGTCGTCGGCGTTGGCGCGAATTCGAGATCGCAGATGGTCACGCGGATCTGCTCGGCGATATTGCAGGCCTTCTCCAGGTCCGCGCCGCTGAGGAAGACCCCAAACTCTTCACCGCCCAGCCGTCCGACAATATCTGTTTCCCGGGTCGTCGCCTCTATGGTCGATGCGATCAGACGCAGGGCGTCATCGCCTGCCTGGTGACCATATGTGTCGTTTATGGATTTGAAGTGGTCGACGTCGATCACAAGCAATGAGGAGCCGCCAGCCAGGGCAGTTTCAAGATCGTTGTAGAAGGCTTTCCGGTCGAGCAGATTTGTCAGCGGGTCGAGGCGCGCACGCTCGGCAAGCGCGGCATGCGCCTTTTCAAGCTCTACCATGGCCTGCTCGACTTTCAGCCGCTCGCGCTGGAACACGATGGCAAGAGGGAAGGTGACCACCAGGGGCAGGATCGCCGCCAGCGCGAACCATATGCCAATGATCTCATCAAGAATGTACTGGGGGATGTCGCAGATCACGATCGCCGCTGCGGTCATGACCTGCGCGATGACCACCGTCACGAGCGTGACCAGGACAGCACGGGTGTATGACACTTTGCCCAGCGGGGGTCTTGTATGGTTCGAGTGCGCCATAGTGGAATTCTAGGCCCGATATATGGAGACAAAGCGCTTTCAATCGATGCAATTTCCCTGAAAATTCGAAGATTGCACGATGCTGCGGGGAAGCCTCTCTCCTTCGATTGACAATCATTCTCAACGTTGCTAATTGAGAACCATGATCATTTGCATTTGCAGACGCATAAACGATGCCGGTGTTCGCGACGCTGTCGAAGCCGGTGCACGTAGCCCCGAGGCGGTGCAGGCCCATCATGGATGCGCCTTCAACTGTGGCAAATGCCGTCCGAAGATCGGACAGATGATCTCTGATAGCGTTGAGGTCGAGGCCGAAACGCCGCTCCTGGCCGCAGAATAGAGCAAACGCCCCTTCCGCCAAAAGCGCGAAAGAAGCTGAGTGAAATCAGCGCCTTTGCCCCTGTGCGCTTCTGCAATTGCCTCTCACTATCATAAGCATCTGATTTTATGGTGTTTTTTCGCTTGAATCCTCTGGTTCGGGTGTTATTTGCCAAGCTGAACAAACCTATCGACATCAGGAGTGCACCATGAAGGGCGAGCCGAAAGTCATCGAATTCCTGAACGCCGCGCTGAAGAACGAGCTGACGGCGATCAACCAGTATTTCCTCCATTCGCGCATGCTGAATGATTGGGGTGTCAGCAAGCTCGGCCATTTCGAGTACAAGGAATCCATCGAGGAGATGGAGCACGCCGACTGGCTGATCGAGCGCATTCTGTTTCTCGGCGGCATGCCGAACCTTCAGGATCTCGGCAAGCTGATGATCGGCGAGTCGGTCGAGGAGATGCTGAAGTCAGATCTCGAAATGGAAATCGAGGCCGTGGCCCTCCTGCGTGACGCGGTCGAACATGCTGAGAGCGTGCGCGACTATGGCAGCCGCGACCTCTTTGCGAAAATCCTCCACAGCGAGGAAGAGCACATCGATTTTCTGGAAACCCAGTTCGACCTTATCGAACGGGTCGGTATCCAGAACTACATTCAGCTCCAGTCCAAATCCGTCGAGGATTCGGAGTAACTTGCCTCTGGCGCCCTAGGCATAGGCGTAGGGCCCGCCACGCTCCAGCGCGCGCTGATAGGCCGGCCGCTCATGTATACGGGTCAAGAAGCCTGAAATATTGGGATATTGACCGGCAATGCTGCGGTCGGCTGCGGCCTCCAGCGGAAAGCTCATGATGATATCGGCGGCGGTGAACGCATCGCCGGCAAACCAGCCCGTGGGCGCCAGAGAGCTGTCCCAGAACTCCACATGCTCCCTGACCCGCGGATCGATGAAGCTGTCCTGCGTGCGTGACGCGATGGCCTTGACCATGGGCCGGACCAGGGCGTTGGCATTCTGCGGCAGCATCTGGAAGACGAGCTTCATCAGCAGCGGTGGCATGGCCGAGCCCTCGGCATAATGCATCCAGTAGGTCCAGGCGCGCGCCTCCGGCGTGCCTTTTGCGGGTTTCAGCCGGCCCCCGCCATGCGTCTCGATCACATATTCGATAATCGCCCCGGTCTCTGCGACGATAATATCGTCTTCTTCCAGAATAGGGGATTTCCCAAGCGGATGGACCGCTCGCAGTGCGTCCGGCGCCAGTCGCGTTTCCGGATCGCGCTCATAGCGGATGACCTCGTAATCGAGGCCAAGTTCTTCAAGCAGCCACAGGATGCGCTGTGACCGGCTGTCTTCGAGGTGATGGATCTTGATCATGTCGGGCGGCTCCTTGCCATTCCGGCTCAAGCGCGCAGCTCGCGCATCCGGTGGATTGGATGTGGCTCGCGCCGCTATGAATTAAAGCCCTGACCTTGTGAGAAAGGCGTCAAAGCCCGCCCAGAACTGGTCGCGCATGGCGTCCTCTTCCATCAGGATCTCGTGGCGGGCCCCTTCAATGGTGATGTGCGTGCAATCGGGCAGGTGCCGGACGACGCGGCCGTGCGCCTTATTGTCGACAAGCGCCTCCTCGCCCGCACTTGCCACGAAGACAGGGCACTCGATGCCGCGCAGCAGGGCGGGTTTGCGGGTCTCATTCAGGATATCGAGAGAGGCTCCGAGCCAGCCCCAGGTCATCGGGCCGACCTCCAGTTCAGGCGCGGCCGCGATGAGGTCCCGCTGCAGCTGCCAGCGTTTCCGGTCATGCGTGACGATGTTCGACTCAAAGGTTTCCGGGGGTCCGGGCTGGCGTGCATAGTCGCCATCGCGCCCCACCGCCCGCATCGCCCAGATGAGATAGCGGACCGCAAGATTGACGGGCAGGCCCCACATCGGCGCGGTGAAGGCAGCCGCATCGACCCGGACCAGCTTTTTCACAATTGCCGCCAGCGCGATGGCGCCGCCCATGGAGTGGGCGAGGGAAACATAGGGCCGCGGCAAATCCCCCGGCATGGCGTCGAGGCCCTTGCTAAGCGCGCTCATGAAGGTTTCGAACCGGTCGATATGGCCTTTTTTCGGGTCCTCCAGCAGACGGTCGGACAGGCCCTGACCTGGCCAGTCCAGTATGACCACGGCAAAGCCGCGCGCCTGCAGGTCACGTGCCGTCTCGAAATACTTCTCGATGAATTCGGTTCGACCGGGGCAGACAATTGCCGTGCCACGTGCTCTGTCACGCGTGGAAGGGGCAAGGCACGCCCGCAGACTGCGGCCCGCCATGCCTTCGAACCAGACAAGCTCGGCGCCTTCCGGGGCCGGGTTGTTTTCCACGGTTACAAAGGTGTCGCGCCGGGAGGCTTGCGTCTCGCTCATGTGCCCATCTAGCAAATAAAAAAGGCGCTGGCAGCCCTCGGCCGCTCAGCGCCTTTTGGTTTCCAGGGACGAGGCCCCGGTGAAGGTTCGCCTAGTTGAACTTCTTCATCAGGCCCTGAAGCTGCATGGCAACAGACATGTCGCCCAGAACCTTCAGCTTGCCCTGCATGAAGGCCATGGTCGGGTCCAGCTGGCCGGCCACCAGTTTCTGGAAGTCGTCCCAGTCGACCTTGACCGTTGCGTCGGCTTCGCCGTCGGAATTGTCGGCTTTGCCATTGGCGCCATCAATGAAGAGTTTGCCTTGATCGCCGAAATCAAACTTCACTTTTTTCTTGAAGTCGCCGCCGGCAGAAACGGCTTCATTGGCTTTCTGGGTCAGAGTTGCGAGATCCATTGAACGTCTCCTCGATTTGGACTCGCGGCGATAAAGCAGGCTGCCCCGCCATAAGGCAAGAGCTAAGGTCGCAAGAATGACGCCTCTGTCAGATTCTGTTGCCGATACATCGCGGATTGGCGGGCAGATGGGGCCTAGTAGCGTGTTCCAATAGGCGGTGAAGCGCTGACAGGCCCGATATTCCAGATGCCATCATACCGTAAATCCCCGTCGCTCAGCCAGATGCCGGTCTTTTCCGGGTCCGCGCGCCCGTCGACAGGCTGGGGGCCGCAGCCCTCGGCGGTGCATCTGTGTGTGTCGCCGCCGCTATGAGCGATGTTGAAACTCAGCACTTCATCCTGTGGCAGGTGCATCACCATCGGGTCGAAGGCGGGACGGCTGCCAAGCTCCGGATAGGTTTCCTTGCGCGCGTGAAGGTTGCCGACAAGGACCAGGATACGGGCGTCGGGGTTGCGCGCGCTGGCGCGCAGGAGCTCGGCCGCCAGTCGGCGCTCATAGGGGGTCTGGCTGCCGGAGCCGACCGTAGTAGCGCTGGTGAATCCCACCATCCGGATGTCTGCCCCCTGCGCCGTTAATTGCTGCAGACGAATAAAGAGGTCGAGAAAGGCCTGACTCGACAGGCCCCAGTCGGTGCCATCGAAGAAGCCGCGCAGGAGGGTAAAGCGCGCATCGTCGCTGCCGTCGCTATCGACAAAATTCTGCATGACGCCTGAAAGCTGGGAGGGCCGTTCGATACCGACAACGACGGGCCCGGTTCTGGCCGCTTCGCATACGGTTTCACCGAACGCCTTTGGCGCCTCGCGTGAGCCGTGGATTTCACCGAAGATGAGAAATGTCTGGTTTTGCTCTCTCAGAAGGTCGCCCGTGTTCGGCAGGGACTCGCAGCTGAGGTCAGCACCACGTGCCGCTTTGCCCGGCTCGTCTGCCAGGGCGGAAAGCCAGCTCACCGCCAGGGCGGCGGTGCAGAGAAGCGAAAGCCTGAACATGTGTCTCCCCTTGATGAGCCGAAGAATTGCAAAAATCGAGCCAGTCCCCACAGGGATTTGAGATACGGGCTTGACCTGACACCGGGTCACACAGTCTAGCTGTCTTCATGTCCTGGGAGAAGTCGATAGAAGAGCTCCGCCGCCGGGAACGGATGGCGGAAAAGATGGGCGGTGAAGAGCCGGTCTCGCGCCAGCGCGGGCGTGGCAAGCTTACCGTCCGCGAACGCGTGTCCTTTCTGGTCGATCCGGGGAGTTTCCATGAGGTCGGCAAGATCGCCGGTGTCGCGACCTATGATGAAGATGAGAAGCTGGACAGCTTCATGGCCTCCAATTCGGTCGTTGGCCGCGCAACGCTGGATGGCCGGCCGGCCATGGTGCTCGGTGATGACTTCACCGTGCGCGGCGGCGCCGCCGATGCCTCGATCCGGGGCAAGACAGTCATCGCCCTGAAACAGGCAGTCGAGTATCGCATGCCGCTGGTCCAGCTCATCGATGGCACAGGCGGCGGCGGCTCCATCAAGATGTTTCTCAAGGACCCGCGCACCTACATTCCTGAAACGCCCAGCTGGGAGCTGATCGTCGACGGCATGGGCGAAATCCCGATGGTCTCGCTGGCGCTTGGACCATGCGCCGGTCTTGGCGCGGGCCGCGTCGGTGCCAGCCATTATTCCGTGATGGTGAGAGAGCTCAGCCAGGTGTTCGTTGCGGGGCCGCCGGTTGCCATAGCGATTGGCGAAGACGTCTCCAAGGAAGAGCTCGGCGGCTGGGAGATCCAGGCCAAGAATGGCACGGTGGATGATGTCGTTGAGACCGAAGCCGATGCCTTCAAGGCGGCCAAGCGGTTCCTTTCATACCTGCCTTCATCCGTACATGAATTGCCGCCCGTGACCGAACCCACGGACGACCCTCAACGTCGTGAGGAGAGTCTCATCTCAGTCGTGCCGGAAGACGGCAAGACGCCTTACAAGCCGCAGAAGATCATTGAGGCCTCCGTCGACAAGGGCAGTTTCTTCGAAATTGGCCGCCAGTGGGGCCGGGGTATTGTGACGGGACTCGCCCGCATCGATGGCCACCCAGTCGGCATCATGGCGGGCAACCCCTTCTTCCTTGATGGTGCGTGGACCGCAGACGTCTGCGACAAGGTCATGCGCCATATGGACCTCTGTTCGACCTTTCACCTGCCGGTCGTTCACTTTGTGGATTGCGCCGGTTTTGCTGTCGGGGTCCGTCATGAAACAGCGGGCGTCACCCGCAAGGGTGTGCGGGCCATGGCGGCGGTCTATCAGGCCACTGTGCCTGTCTGCGCGGTCGTGATCCGCAAGGCCTATGGGCTTGCGGGCTCTGCCATGATGAACCCGACAAAAGCAAAGTGGCGCTATTGCTGGCCGTCCGGCAATTGGGGGTCGCTGCCCATGGCAGGCGGGATCGAGGCGGCATTCCGCAAGGAGCTGGCCGAGACCGATGACAGGGAGGCGCTTCTGGCAAGCCTCTACAAGAAGTTCGAGGCGATGGAGGACCCGTTCCGTACCGCTGAGGCCTTCTTTGCCGAAGAGATTATCGACCCGCGGGACACCCGGCCGCTTCTGGTTGATTTCGTGCACCATGCGCGCCGGCGGCTGGAGCCCGGCAAGACTGCGTTCGGACCAAGGCCTTGATCCTGCCTTAGTTTTGCCGTGAGCAACCGATCACATTGGGCCTCAACATGGAGGGACACAATGTTGAAACGGATTAGCCCCGCTCTGATCGCGCTGGCCCTTGTGGCGGGTTGCGGTGGACCGGGGGAGAGCTCTGCAGACTATGAACGCTCCATGGCGGCGCCAGCCATGGAAGAGGCTGACAGCTTCGGCGGTACGTCGAAGATGGCGGCGGGCAACGCCTCTTCAGAGCCAGCTCCCGCACCGGACCGGCCCGAGGTCGAGCCGGGTGCCGAGCAGTATATCGCCTATAGCCATTCGCTTGGCCTTCGCCTGCCGAAAGGGGCGGTGGAGCCCATGCTGCAGGGTCATGTCGAGGCCTGCCGGGACGCCGGCACCAAGACCTGTATCGTGGTCAATTCGAACGTCTATAATTCCAATGAGGACTATGTTTCTGGGAATATCTCGATCCGCGCGACGCCGGACTGGATTGAGGGTTTTCTGGGCCGTGTGGAGACGCAGGCCGAGGCGGCCGAGGGGGAGATCACCTCGCGCTCGACGCGTGCCGAAGACCTCACCCGGTCGATCATAGATACGGGCGCGCGGCTCGATGCCCAGCGGACGCTGCGCACAAGGCTGGAGGGCCTTCTGGAGCGGCGTGACGGGGAGCTTGGCGAGCTGTTGCAGATCGAGCGGGAGCTTGCGCGGGTAATCGGCGAGATCGAGTCGACGGAGGCCCAGCTGCGGGCACTTCGACTTCGTGTGTCGATGTCGTCGCTGGATGTGGCATATGAGACGAAAGTCCCTGCCTTTTCAGGCTCGCGGTCAAACCCGCTGGGCGAGGCGATAGGTGACTTTTTCTACAATCTTTCCAGCGCCATAGCTGCCGTCATCACGGCTTTCGCCGTGGGCCTGCCCTGGCTGGTCCTGATCGGGATTTTCCTCTGGATCTGGCTGAAGCTTTTCTGGCCCTGGATTCGCCGGAAGCGCCCGGCAAAGGCTTCGAAGCCTTGATCAGGGCGGCGCGCTCTTCACCGGTGAGGGCGCGCCACTTGCCTTCTGGCAGCTTCTGAAGCTCCAGCGGGCCGATGCGGACGCGAAAAAGATCAACAACAACAAGGCCAACCAGCTCACACATGCGCCTGATCTGGCGGTTGCGGCCTTCGCGCAGGATGAAGCGCAGGCGGCCGGGGCTGAGCTGGTCGACCTTGGCGGCCTTGAGTCGGCGGCCATCGAGAGAGAGGCCGTGGCGCAGCTTGGCGATGACCGGCTCTGTGACCTGGCCCTGAACTGTGACCAGGTATTCTTTTTCGAGCGCCGATGAGGGGCCGATTACGGCCTTGGCGAGGACGCCGTCTTCGGACAAGAGGAGCAGGCCGCGCGAGTCCATGTCGAGCCGGCCGAGTGGCGCGAAATTCGGGTTACGGCCCGGAATCTTCGGGGCTTTTCCGATCAGATTGTCCTGGCTTGCCAGACGGATTGCGGGCACCTGCTCGCCTTCTGGCTGGGCCGAGACATAGCCGACAGGCTTGTGCAGGACGATGGTGAGCTGCTCGTCGAGGGCCTTTGTCGCCTTGCCGGTGAGGGTCAGGGTCTGGCCGGGTTCGATCTTGTGACCCGGCTCGCTCACCTTTGCGCCATCGACGGCAACAGAGCCTTGAGAAATAAGGGTTTCTGCCTCGCGGCGCGAACAGATGCCGAGGCTGGCCATCCATTTATTGAGCCGGACCGGGGCGTTGCCTTCAAATGTGTAGGTCGTGGACATGTTGTGTTCCTCCCTAGCAGAGAGGCCCGGGGATGGCGATGTGCCCCGGGCGCTGAATTTCCATGAAAACCGGCGGTGCATGGACGGTGCACCCACGGTGCATGGGCGGTGTTCGGGGCGTGTGCCGCACTTATCCACAGGAAAGAAAGTTTCCGACCGCACGCGCCGGTTTCGTCCTATGACCGCAAAGACACAGTTATAAGGGGATGGCGGCGTGCGCGGGGATCAAACCTCGAAACCTCGCGTTAGCCGCCTGAACACCCGGTACAGAACAAGGACGAAAACATGAAACCGAGCGTGCCGAAGTCGGGCTTTCTGTCGAAGATCTTCATCGCGGTGAGCCTCGCCGTCATGTCGGCCTGCAGCCAGGAGGCCGCCGCGCCCGCCCCGGCGCCGGAGGATGAGGTTGAGGTGAGCGATGAGGCCGTCGAGACGCGGGCAGACCCGCACGCGGCCACGAGCGGCGCTGAGAAGGAAGGCGCCGAATCAGCGCGCCTCCAGGGCGCCGCCTCTGACGCAGCCACGATGGGCCCGGATGGCAAGCTTGGCGATATGGCGCTGACCGAAGGCGAATGGTTCTTGAAGGATGGCGAGGCGCTGTTCGGCCCGCCTGAATCGGAAGCGACCTTCTCGATTGGATGCGATACGGCCTCTGGCGAGGTCATGATGACCCGTTCGATCCATCTCGAGCCGGGCCAGGAGACGCTGCCGCTCGGGCTCTACACAGAAACGGAGAGCGCAGAGGGCGACTGGCGCGATGCGGGCGATGTCATGCCGCTCGGCATGGCGACGCTGCCCGCCTCAAGCGATATTTTCGACGCGATCCGGGAGGCTGACCGGTTTGCTGTCGGCGCGGCAGGTGAACACCTTCTGGTCCTGCCAGTGACCGAGGGTCTGCGGCAGATACTTGCGGCTTGTACGTAGTGATTTCGCAGGCGCAGCAATGCACAGTCAGGAAACGGCGTGACCTTTCGGGCACAGGCCTGCAGAAAGGCATAGGAGCTACGTCATTCAGGCCTTGGAAAGCGGCACCGGAGCGCTTATTTCGCAGGTGCAGCATTAAAGACTGAGCGGGTGCAGCAAATGACACACGACATCCTTATAGAAACCACCGACGGTGCCCCTGTGCGGCTTCGCCCGTTGACGCTTGGCGATGAAGAGGCGCTGCGCGTTGCGATCAGCAAGCTGTCCAATCGCTCGCGTTATCTGCGCTTCTTCAATGGCGCCGCGACGCTGCCCGAACATGTTGTGCACCGCCTGGCCGATGTCGACGGCGTGAACCATGTCGCCTGGGTCGCCATTGACGAAACACAGGACGACAAGCCGATCATCGGCGCGGTTCATGCCCAGCGCGCCAATGAGACGGAGACGTTCGGTGAGTTCTCGATTGCGCTGCTCGATGCCTGGCATGCACGGGGCGTGTCACGCGTGCTCATCGCGCTGCTGGCCGCTGAGTCGCGCAAGGTGGGCATGGAAATGCTGAAGGCCGATGTTCTCTGGGAGAACAAGAAGGGCCGCGCCCTGATGGCCGCGATTGGCGCAAGAAGCGCCGGCAGCGATGGCACGACCATCCAGTTCCGGATGGTTCTGGATGACGTGCTCGACAGGCTCGGCGCCAAGATCACCCCGTCCATGGAGACGGTGCTGAGCGCCATTGAGGAGCAGGGCTTCTTCGAGACCGCGGCCTGAGGCAGCTTAGCTGCCGCTAGAGCAGGCGCGCATAGAAGGCGACGGCATAGTCCGGCCTGTAGCGCCGCTCGCCGATCTTCTGAAATCCAAGCCGCTGGTGAAACCGGTGTGAGCCGGGATTGTCCGGATCCGTGTTCACCTCACAGGTGAGACAGGCGCGGGGCTTTGCCGCCTCGAAGGCCGCCCTGTACAGCGCTTCGCCCAGACGCTGGCCGCGTGCACCGGCGGCAATCGCGATCCGGTCAACATAGTGGGCGCTTTTCTCCTCACGCGCCATCCAGTCCTCAATCCAGCGCAGATTGTCGCTTGGATAGGCGTCTGTGCCGGGCGCGATCAGATTGATGAAGCCGAGCGGCGTGTCCTCGTCATCGGCCGCGACCAGGCAGGTGCCCATGTCGATCAGGCGGCCGAGCCCGTCTGCATCGTCCTCATGGCCGACGCCGGGCGTCGAGGCCTGATTGATGGCGTAGAGCGCGGCAAGGTCTGAAGGCTGATAGGGGCGTATGGGCATGCGAGGTTAGGGCCTTTAATGCGCAAATAGCGGGTTGCCTATTCGCCTTCATATTCTGGCCAGACCTGCGTCTGGCAGAACGGGCCCACGCAACCTTTCAGTTGCAAATTGCCATCGTCCAGCCGCTTGATGCGGGCGTCATAGGTCTTGTCGTTTTCGGGGTCATAGATGGTGCCGCCGCGCCAGTCATTCTTCTTCTTTTCGAAGCCTTTGAGGATGAGCAGGCCGAGCACCGGCTCACCATCCTTGGCGCGCACGTCCTGCGGCGTGACCCCCTCCTCAAGCGAGTTGGGGTTGATCGCGCTGACGCGTCCGCAGGGGCTGCCATCGCCGCAATCCTTGATGGTCACGCGCGAGGTGCCGGCCTCTGTATAGAAGGTGCCGAAGACGTCATGGGCCGCGGGCTCTGCCAGCGCAGGCAGGGCGGCGGCGCCGAGCGTGAGCGCGGCGAGAAAGAGGCGGGGTGCGGGCATGGGACATCTCCTGTCGGTGAGATGCCCACTATGCGCCCGCACCGGGGCGCTGTCGACAGCGATCGCTGCAGGGGCTGGGGGAGCCCCTAGAGCTCGCCCGGCTTCTTGGCCGACTGGCGGATGATCCAGACGGTCAGGCCAACCCCAATGAGCACCAGCGAGCCGAAGCCGACCAGTGCAGCGATTGCCAGTGGATCCACTGAAAGTTTGTCCATGCGTTTAGCGCCTCCCACCCGCGCCTGGTGTGGTTTGAGTCAGGATGCGCCGGCGCGGAGGAGGGGGCTATAAGGGGGATTGCGTAGGCGTTCACGCAGGATGAGGGTCAGGACGCACGCTCTCCCTTCTCCCGGACGCGACGGGAGAGGGGAGGTGCCCAACCTGGATAGGGCGCGGTGTCCGATCTTCTTTTTCCAGTCAAGGGTGAAATCCTTCGGACGCGAAGCGCCCTTGACTGGAAAAAGAAGATCGAAAGAGGCTGGCTATGGCCGAATGGCAGGGTCTGCCATTCGGCCTGAATGCTATGAGAACGCACTTTTGAAACGAACGTGACAGCTTGGAAATATAAGGTAAGATTTCGACTTTGGGTTTTGTGAGATACGTAAGGTGGGCGAAATGAAACTTGTTGGGCTATTGGGCTTATCAGCTGCGCTGGTGCCGAACGCCTTCGGATTCTGTCGTGCTCCGTCATTCTATGAGACTCCGCCCGACCCACCTCGCTATGGCAAACCATCGGTGCCATTTTGCCTGATCGAATATTCCTATTCTGGCAGGCATACCTGTGACGACTGGGAACTCGAAAGTTATTTTTCGGAAGTTGAAGAATACACCAATTTGTTGGCGAGGTTTCTTCGTGACGTGGAGAACTATCAGAACGAAGTTGACTCTTTCGTTTCGGATTCAGTTCGGTTTGCAAAATGCGAGGCCGACGAAGTGATCAGCCAACACGAATAGGATGGCGAAATCTCCTGACGAAATTGAATGAGAAGATTGCGGTATGCGAATAATTCGGAGTTGGTTTTGGTCGGTTCCACGGCCCCAAGAAAATTGGGCGCAGACGATAGTTCGGGTACTCGGCAATCTGTTCCGCATCGCGATATCCTTAGTCATCGCTCTTGTTGCTTTTTTGCTAGTTTATGCAGGCCTGAATTGGGTAGGTGATCAACAGCCGGAGCCGGTAGATTTGGTGACCGCGTATGTGGAAAACCGTACCCAATCGAATGTAACAAAAGATGATGGCTCCCCAATTTGTTCAGACGAATACCCCCTCATCGTCGCGATTTTTAATCGCAGCGATCAAGCAATGAGTTCGATTGAATTAAATCTGGTAGCTAGAGAAAAAGGATCGGCGCGAAACACGTTGACGAGTTATTTCGAGAACCGAATCCAAATCGATGAAATACTACCTCCAAACTATGGCTACGTGTCGTGCTACTCGCACAAAGCAGCTCAAGAAGACAGCGAGCTAATTTTCTCTGCGGACTTCCACAGTTTCAACGTGAAATTTTTGCCTCCTCAGCCATGGATGCTGGAAGAGACTAACGGCTTTAAAATTGGTGAGAAAACCATCGGATTGGAACAGAAATTCGCGGTGCGCACCGTTCGTTGATATGGCCTAGTTCTTCCCGGCCTTCCGATCCCGCCCAGCCAGTAGCCTCAGGCGCAGCGCGTTCAGCTTGATGAAGCCCTCCGCATCCTTCTGGTCATAGGCGCCGTGGTCGTCTTCGAAGGTGACGATCTTCTCGCTGTAGAGCGAGTAGGGCGATGAGCGGCCGATGAGATAGGCCTGGCCCTTATAGAGCTTGAGCGTGACCTCGCCGGTGACCCAGCGCTGGGAATAGTCGATGGCGGCCTGCAGCATTTCGCGCTCCGGGCTCCACCAGAAACCATTATAGATGAGTTCTGCATATTTCGGCATCAGCTCGTCCTTGAGGTGGGCGGCGCCCTTGTCGAGCGTCGCCTGTTCGATGCCGCGATGGGCGACGAGCAGGATGGTGCCGCCGGGCGTCTCATAGATGCCGCGCGACTTCATGCCGACAAAGCGGTTTTCCAGAAGGTCGAGGCGGCCGATGCCATGCTTCTTGCCATAGGCGTTGAGCGCGGTGAGGAGGGTCGCCGGGCTCATCTCCTCGCCATTGATGGAGACTGCGTCGCCCTTTTCGAAGCCGATGGTGATGACTTCAGGCTCATCCGGGGCGTCTTCCGGGCTGATCGTGCGCATGTGGACGAATTCGGGGGCCGGCTCGGCCGGGTTTTCCAGCACCTTGCCCTCGGAAGAGGAGTGCAGGAGGTTCGCGTCGACCGAGAAGGGGGCTTCGCCGCGCTTGTCCTTGGTGATCTCGATGCCATGCTCCTCGGCAAAGGCGAGGAGGTCGGTGCGGGACTTGAAATCCCAGTCGCGCCAGGGGGCGATGACCTTGATGTCCGGGTTGAGGCCGTAATAGCCAAGCTCAAAGCGGACCTGGTCATTGCCCTTGCCGGTCGCGCCATGACAGACCGCGTCGGCGCCGACCATGTCGGCAATCTCGATCTGGCGCTTTGAGATGAGCGGGCGGGCAATGGACGTGCCGAGCAGGTAGACGCCTTCATAGACGGCATTGGCGCGGAACATGGGGAAGACATAGTCGCGCACGAAATCCTCTCGCACATCCTCGATGAAGATGTTCTCAGGTTTCACCCCGGCGGCGAGCGCCTTCTTGCGCGCGGGCTCCAGCTCCTCGCCCTGGCCAAGGTCTGCGGTGAAGGTCACGACCTCGGCGCCGAACTCGGTCTGCAGCCATTTCAGGATGATCGAGGTGTCGAGGCCGCCGGAATAGGCGAGGACGACTTTCTTCGGCGCGTGTTTCGTGGCCATGGGCGTGCTCCATCGGGGCAGGGGACAAACTGGCGCGCACCATATTCAGAAGCGGCGGCGGGGCAAGTGGCTTGTCCTGAGACGAAAAAGCCCCGGCGCGGCGGCCGGGGCTTTTTGTGCTGGAATTTGCTGGTTCCGGTGTCAGGCCCGTTTCACGAGGCTGATCAGGAAGAGCAGGATACAGGCACCGAGGAAGGAGCCGATGATGTCGCCGATAAAGCCGCTGAAGCCGAAGCCGAGCGCGCTGAAGATGACGGCGCCGAGCACAGCGCCCAGAATACCGACGATGATGTTGCCGACGAGGCCAAAGCCGGCGCCGCGCATGACCTGTCCGGCGAGCCAACCTGCGATGGCACCGATAACGAGCCAGATAATGATACTGACGGGATCCATTTGCGTACCCTTTCTTGCAAACTGTTCATGAAGAACACGTGCTAACTCCTGCAAGTTCCCGCTGCGGGGGAAAAACTGCCCGAAGATCACCTTGCGATCACCGCGAAGCGGCCCAGCGGGCGCCCCATTTCGACGCGAGGCTTCTAGCCATCGGACTCCGGGGTGGGGTCTGACCCTGCCGGAGGAGAAGAGATGATGATGTTCAGGACAGCCATACTGGGGGCGGCCATGGCCGCCGGATTTGCCTTTACCGCCTGTGCCGCACGCCCCGCGCCAGAGCCCGCGCCCCAGCCAGAGCCGCACGCGGCAAAGGCGGTGCATTCCTATATCCTGCTCGACCGCACCGGATCGATGTCCAGCCTCTGGGATGAGGCGCTAAGCTCGGTGAACGCCTATGCGGCGGCCGTCGGCGAGGCCGGCGAGGACGAGACTGCGCCGCTTGAGACGTCGGTGACGCTGGCGGTCTTCGATGCGCAGGACGGTCTGCAATATGATGTGCTGCGCGAGAGCGTGGCGCCGGCGGACTGGCAGGCGGTGACCTCCGATGAGGTTTCCCCGCGCGGGATGACGCCGCTCTTCGATGCGATCGGGCGGATCATCTCCACCGCCGAGAGCGACAGCCCGGAGAAGGCCGTCATCGTCATCATGACAGACGGGCTGGAAAACTCCTCGCGCGAGATCACCCGCGAGGGCGCGCGCGCCGCGCTGGACCGGGTGGAGGCCAAGGGCTGGGAAGTGGTCTTCCTGGGCGCAGATTTCGGCAAGTTTGACGATGCCGAGGCGGTCGGCGTGGCCGCCGGCCAGACCATGGCCGTCGGCAAGGGGAGAATGGCCGAGTCGATGAGCCGGCTCGCGGCCAAGTCGCGGTCCTATGGCAGCGGCGCCGCCCCGGCTGTCGAGTTCGACGCCGAGGACCGCGCCATCGCCAATGAGGATGAGGTCAAGGCGCGCGACAACTAGGCGCCCTCCTCTTGCGGCGCGCCTTGGCCCTGTACGGGGAAAATCCGCGAGGAGAGGCGCGCGGCCATGGGGCCTATGACGATCAGGATGAGCGGGACCAGGATCGCGGTCAGCAGCAGGGTCTGAACCGCGAGTGGCAGACCGGGCGCCAGGGCCTGCAGCACAATGAGGGACCCGGTCACGCCGCAATAGACCGTCAGCCAGACAAGAAAGAGGTGGAGAAGGCGCGATTTCATACAATGCCCTCCTGTTCGGCGGTGGATGTCAGCAGGGCGAAATAGCCGGGCAGGAGCGAGGCCAGCTTCTCCTCGCCGGGCGGGCTGATCGAATAGTGGCGCACCCGTCCATCCGCCTTGCCGGTTTCCTCGACCAGCAGGCCGCTCTCGACAAGGTTGCTGATCGTTCTCGACATGACGGGTTTGGAGACATCGGTCTTGGCCGCGATCTCCGAGAAGGTGAAGCGGTCCCGCCCGGTGTCGCGGTCGATCACCATGAGGATGAGAAATCGCAACTGGGAGAAGTCATGCCGGGCGAAATAGGCGTCCAGCACACGGATGAGCCGACTGGCCGCGCGCAGCGTGTGCAGCGTGCGCTCGATCTCTTTCGCCTTTCCGGCGGCATGCTGGCTGGCATAGCGGTCGATCATCTCCAGCGAGGGCAGGTCCTGCAGAAAGAACATGTCCGCTCAGGCCCGCTTCTGCATCTTCGAGACAGCGGGCGCGCGCAGCAGCCAGTTTTCATATTTGCTGAAGACCTCCGCCGTGTAGGGCTTTTCATAGTGCGCATCGAGATCGGCCTGGTCGCGCCATTCCTCGAACAGGTAGAGACGGTGTTCAGCCTCGTTCTCAAAAAGGTCGAACCGCTCACAGCCCGGCTCGTCGCGCGTCTGCTGGACGATCGACATGACGGCGTCGCGCGCCTCCTCGAAGTGTTCAGGCTTCGGGCTGATTTCGGCGAAAAGATAGAAGGGGGACATGGTCAGGCTCCAGTTAATTACCATGATAACTATATGGAGCGTGAAGGCCTCCGGTCAAGGGGCCGGGTCAAGAGGGCGAGGTTGGGTGGGGAGGGGTGCGGCTGTGGGAGACGAGCCAAGAGGGGCGAGCGGGGCGAGGGGGCGGCGCGAGACGAAACCAGGGTCGGGCGAGCGGCGTGAGGGGGCGGCGCGAGGCGAGTGGGCTGGATGCTTCAATGCTGGGTTGAGGCAGAGGGAGGCAGGATAAGTGAGGGTGAGACGAACGCGGGGGCAGCGGCGTGGTGATGGGGCAAGGCGCTAGAGCAAGGCCGAAAAGGGAGTCGGAACGGTGAATGCGGGCACAGGGGTCGCGGGCCTCTTTGCCATGGCCCGCTTGCCTGATGGACTGGCGCGAAACCAGGGCCAGTTACAGGCCTTTTCGCGCCTCGTAGCCCCGGAAGCCCTCTTCCAGCGCGGGGATGATGGCGATGAGGCCGCTCTGGTCGCGTGTCTTTACCCTGCGGTCATGGGATATCTGAAGGCGGTGGGGGCCGGGTGATCGGCCGGGTCAGTACCTAGACCACATAGTCTGCGCCTTCGTCACGGTCATCGGCCTTGCGCCAGACCCACCAGGAATAGGCGACACCGAACAGGCTGACGGCGAGGATGGTGCCGACAAAGCTGAAGACCAGCCAGATGCCGCTCATGGTGAAGGCGAGGACGATGCCGACAAGACCTGCCGCGATGAAGAGCGGCCCGACGAGCCGGTGCGTCTTCTCCCAGGTATAGTCGCTGGTCAGCGTCCATGGGGTGCGGATGCCGATGAAGAAGGATTTGCGGGTCTTGGGCAGGTAATTGCCGATAATGACGAAAAGGACGCCGCAGCCGGCAAGGACAAAGCGGACAAACTCATTGGAATTGGTCGCGCCATTCGCGCCGCGCACCATCATGAGGGCGATGCCGGCAGTGAGGGCGGCCAGCAGGACCATGCAGCCTGCCCATATAGCGACATAGGCCTGAGAGCTGCGCCGGAGATTGGCCTTGAAGGGGTCGAGAGAAGGCGCAAGGGCAAGCGCAACGCTGGTGAAAAGGGCGCTGGCGGGCAGGATGGCGAGGATGAGCAGCGCCTTGCCGCGTGTGGCAAAGCCATCCGCCTCACCGCCGGGGCCCCAGTGAACGGGGATGTCGACGCCTGCGGGAAGGGCGCTCCACGCCCAGACGAGGGTTGCGAGCATGGCAGCAATTGCCAGCCCCGACCATATCAAACCGGTCCTGATCATTCGGCGGCCTCCTTCATGTCATCATCATCATCATCGCCATTGTCCCGGCCAATCATCGCCAGAAGCGCGGCGGCCGCATCCTCGATCACGCTGGTATTGGCGCGGTAGATGATGCTGGTGCCCTGGCGCTCTGCGGTAATGAGGTCGGCATCTTTCAGCACGGACAGATGGCGGCTCACCGTCGGCCAGCTGGCCTCGAATGCGTCGGCAAGCTCTCCGGAGGTGCGCGGCCCCTTGCGCAGCAGGTCCATGACCTGCCGGCGGAGGGGGTGCCCCAATGCGCTGAAGACGTTATTTGTCATAAATGCTAATTAGCATAAATCATAATTAGCGGTCAAGCTAATAAATTGGGCAAGGTTGAAGGCGTCAGGGCATCCGCTACCTAGGCGGGTGTTCTGGCAATATAAGGCCCTGCCCATGGCTCTCCTGACCGGCTTTCTCCTCGTCGCCCTTCTGGGCATCGGCCATCATTTTGGCATTCTCTGCGTGCGCCACTGCATGCCGCCGATGAAGCGGCAGACCCACCGATGCATCCTGACCGCCTTTTTCGGCCTGCTTTTCCTGCACACGCTTGAGATCGGGCTCTGGGCGCTGGCCTATTCCGTGATGCTGGATGGAGCCTGGTTCGGAACCCTGGGCGGAGCGTATACCGGGTCGTGGGAGGATCTTTTCTATTTTTCCGGGATGAATTTTGTCACGCTGGGCTTCACGCAGATCACGACCGACGGGCCGGTCCGCATTATCTCGATGATGCAATCGCTTGGCGGCTTCATGGTTCTCACCTGGTCGGCCACATATATCTATTCGGTCTGGCAGGATGCGGTGAAACATCGCGAGCAGGAATAGTTTCGCGTCCCATAAAGAAAGAAGCGCCCCCCTTTCGGGAGGCGCTTCAGTCGGTCAAGTGCGAGGGGATGTAATTACGCTTCGACCGATTCCTTCTGGGCTTCGTGCTTACCTTCGCAAAGCTCCTCGACAATCTTGTCATTGAACGCCGGAAGATCGTTCGGGTTGCGTGATGTCACCAAACCTTTATCTACGACGACTTCTTCATCGCTGACGATGGCGCCGGCATTCTTCAGATCCTGCTGAATGGCAGCAAAACCGGTCATCTTGCGGCCGTCCACAAGGTTCGCTGTGATGAGAACCTGCGGGCCATGGCAGATCGAGAAGACAGGCTTGGCCTGCGCGAAGAATTTCGACGTGAAATCAAGCACCTTGTCGCTCTGGCGCAGCGTGTCCGGGTTGAACAGGCCGCCCGGAATGAGAAGCGCGTCGAAATCGTCGGCCTTCACTTCGTCCACGGTCTTGTCGACCTTGACCTTGATGCCGTGCTCGCGGTGCTGATTGGCCTGGATCTCGCCGCTCTCGAGCGAGACGATGATGCAGCTTGCACCGGCATTCTCCAGCGCCTCTTTCGGCGAAGTCAGCTCGACTTCCTCAAAGCCGTCGGCGGCGAGAATGGCAACGGTTTTTCCTTCTGCTCTCTTGGACATGATGTCTCCTGAAAATTTCTGTTTCTGAAAGGACAGCCTTTCTGGCTGCACACCCTATCAACGGGAGAGTGAGGGGGGACGTTCCTCCTCGGGGCGTGTTTTCATGCCGGGGATGTCAGCGTGGCTGCTGATGGTCTTCCAGGTCATCGGCGAGCCGGTCGATGGAGGCGCGTTCGGAGCGCTGGCGTGCCTCGTTGACCTCTCGCAGGAAGGCTGCCGGCGCCGCCATGGTGGGAAAGTCCACCTCGCCTTCGCCGCGCCCTTCAATGTCGAGATTGCCAAAGCCGAAAATGCGGCCGATGACGCCCTGTTTCATGCTGGCGCCCTCTATGGCTTCCAGCGACATCTGGTCGACATTGGCGGCGATGAAGCCGGTCTTCTTGATGAGGCGGCGGTCGGTCACGGCGAACTCGGTCGTGACGAGGCGGATCATCTCATAGATGAAATAGACAAGGCCGATAATGAGCCAGCCGAAGAGGATCAGCGCCGCCCAGGCCCGGGCATACCAGAGCCAGTGAAACCGCCCGGTCATGAGGATCTCCTCGCCCGCATTCAGGTGCTTTTCGATATAGGTCATGGCGGTCTGTCCCCGGCGCGTCTGCTGCCCGGACCTAACGGGCCGGAGGGACGGGCGTTCCGCGCTGCGGGTCGCTTGTACAACAGCCAATTCGCGTCTTGGCATCTGATATGTTTTCACGCAAAAGTTCAGGAATGAAGTCTTTACGGTTGCTAATTGCCTTGTTTATCCCGCTGCTGACTGCCGCGCCGGCTAAGGCGGAGCCGCCCGGCGGGCAGTCGCGGGTGACGCTTACGCCCTCAGGAGAGCAGCTGATAGCGGCATGGTCGCTGGATAAGCCGGTCGATAGCGTCTCACTGAGCAGGTGGGTCGCGGCTGATGAACGCGACCGCCTCTGGCATCTCGACGACGACGGCTGGGTGTTTGATGGCGCGGTCTTGTCGCGCGAAGACGGTGAGCCTTTCAACAAGTTCCGCATGTCCATTTCAGAGAGCGACCGTTTCTATGACCGGCGCTATGTGCCTGCCATTCGTATCGGGACGTCGGGGTGGGCGGTCCTGCCAGAAGCGTTCAATGTGGCCGATCACCCCGTCCTCATCAGTTTTGAAGGGGGTGAGGAAAGTGACGTCCTGCTGGCGGGGGCCGGTCTTGTGCCCCGCGGTGAAGCCATCCCGGCCGACGTTGGCGGGTTTTTCTATTTCGGACCGCCAGAACATGTTGTCGACGGCGCCGCCACAGTGATCGCCGGACCGGATGTGCCCGACTGGCTGCGAGATAAGTTTGTTGCCGACACCCAGTCGATCAGCCGGACGCTGACCCAGCGGTTCGAAGAGGCGCCGCCTGCGCCGCCCACTCTGATTGTGACCTATCGCGACCAAGCTGGAAGCGGGTTCAAGGGCAGCTCCCTTGGCCGGTTCATCACGCTGCATGTCCGTGGTTATTCGCTTGATCCCGAAAACGAGAATTTCATGCAGCGTATGACCGGGCTCGCCCTGCACGAAACGGTGCATGTCTGGAACGGCCAGCTTTATTCATCGCGCGAAAATTCGGAGCAGTCGTGGCTGCACGAGGGGGCGGCTGAATACATTTCGCTGCGCGCATGGATGGACCCAGATCAGTTGCGCGGGCGCATGGAGGAGATGATCAATGGCTGCCAGAGAGCGCTTTTGCGCCGTCCACTCACATCTACGGCGTACGGTAGCTGGGGACGGACACCTTATGATTGCGGAGCGCTAGTCCAGCTTATCGCGGAAGCGGCCTCCATGCAGGCAGGGAATGGCGATATACTCGCAATCTGGAAGAATGTCTTTGAGCGTGCGGGCGAAGGCCATGTGTTCGATACCGCCATGTTTCGCGCGGCTGCCAGCGAGGCCGGGGGTGAGATGTATACCTCACGCTTTGCCAGACTAGAGGCAGGAATGAATGCCGACGATTGGGAGAGTTTTCTCAAGGGGCTTGCTGATATCGGCATAGATATTGAGGTCCGGGCGTCTGACGCGCCGCCTCAATCGGATCATCGACTGGCTCAGCTTGCTCTTGCCGCGGTCCAACGTGACTATTGCAACGATCAGGTCAGTTTGCATGGTCTGGAGGATCATTACTGGATCGACATTAGCGACCGATGCGGCGGCCACATCCCTGGAAATCCCAGACTGCGGACGCTCAACGGCATTGACCTGATAGAGGCGCCCGGAGAGGCCTACGGAGAAATCCGGCGCGCCTGCGCAGCTGGCGAAACGGTCACGCTTGGCAGGCTGGACGGTGAGGAACTGAAGCCCTTATCTTGCGGGCGATGGATGTCGGGCCTTACCTCGCCGGTTGCTGTGACAGCGCTGCCAGAATTTCCTGAGTTCTAGCAGTCTCACCCCTAGTGGTGTGCCTGCGTTCCAACTGAGCCTGGATCCCTATGTGGGCAGGCACTCGCTTTTATGGGCCAAGGCGTGTAAAGCGCGCCCCATACAAGACTTGAAAGCCTTTTCCTCCCATGACCGAGCCCACATCGCTTCGCAACATTGCGATCATCGCCCACGTTGACCACGGCAAGACCACGCTGGTCGATTGCCTGCTGAAACAGTCCGGCACCTTCCGCGAGAATGAAGAAACCGCCGACCGGATGATGGACTCCAACGATCTGGAGCGCGAACGCGGCATAACCATCCTGGCCAAGACGACATCGGTTGTCTGGGGCGATACGCGCGTCAACATCGTCGACACGCCGGGCCACGCCGACTTTGGCGGCGAGGTGGAGCGTATCCTGAACATGGTGGACGGTGCCATCGTGCTGGTTGATGCCGCCGAAGGCCCGATGCCGCAGACCAAGTTCGTCGTGTCCAAGGCACTGAAAGTGGGCCTTCGCCCCATCGTCGCCGTCAACAAGATCGACAAGCCGGACTCGCGGCCTGACTATGTGATCAATGAGGTGTTCGACCTCTTCGCCGACCTTGGCGCCGATGACGACCAGCTCGATTTCCCGATCCTCTATGGCTCGGCGAAGAATGGCTGGATGAGCCTCGACCATGAAAAGCCGGCAACCGACATGTCCGCGCTGTTCGAGCTCGTCACCCAGCATGTGCCGGAGCCGCGCACGGAAGAAGGCCCGTTCCGCATGCTGGCGACCACCATCTCGTCAGACAATTTCCTTGGCCGCATCCTGACCGGGCGCATCACGTCCGGCACGGTGAAGCCGAACCAGACGGTGAAGGTTCTGTCGCGCGATGGCGAACTGGTCGAGCAGGGCCGGGTCTCCAAGGTTCTGGCGTTCCGCGGTCTTGGCCGTGAGCCGATCGAGGAAGGCCATGCAGGCGACATCGTTTCGCTGGCGGGCCTGACCAAGGCGAACGTGGCTGATACCTTCGTCGACCCTTCGATCAGCGAGCCTATTCAGGCCCAGCCGATCGACCCGCCAACCCTGTCCATGACCTTCCGCGTCAATGACAGCCCGCTGGCGGGTACCGAAGGCAAGAAGGTGACGTCTCGTCTGATCTGGGACCGCCTGGTGAAAGAGGCAGAGGGCAATGTCGCGCTTCAGGTGGAACGCTCCACCGAAGCCGAAGCCTTTACCGTGTCTGGCCGGGGCGAACTTCAGCTGGCTGTTCTGATCGAGACGATGCGCCGCGAAGGCTTTGAGCTTGGCGTGATGCGTCCGAAGGTCGTGATGAAGGAAGACGAGACGACCGGCGAGAAGCTGGAGCCCATCGAGGAAGTCGTTATCGACGTCGATGACGAGCATACCGGCGTGATCGTTCAGAAGCTGCAGGAGCGCAAGGCCGACATGATGGAGATGAAGCCATCGGGCGCCGGGCGCACACGGCTTGTCTTCCATGCGCCGACGCGCGGCCTGATCGGCTATCAGGGGGAGCTTCTCTCCGATACGCGCGGCACGGCCATCATGAACCGTGTCTTTCTGGAATACGCACCCTATAAGGGCCCGATCAAAGGCCGTCACACCGGCGTTCTGGTCTCCATGGACCAGGGCGAGGCTGTGGCCTTTGCGCTGTTCAACCTGGAAGACCGCGGCCCGATGATGATCCATCCCGGCGACAAGGTCTATCAGGGCATGATCATCGGCGAGCACACGCGCGACAATGACCTTGAGGTCAATGTCATGAAGGGCAAGAAGCTGACCAATGTCCGCGCATCCGGTACCGATGAGGCCGTGCGTCTGACCCCGCCGCTGCAGATGACGCTGGAGCGCTCGCTGGCCTATATCGCCGACGATGAGCTGGTCGAGGTGACGCCGGAGTCGATCCGCCTGCGCAAGATCCACCTCGATCCGCATGAACGCAAAAAGGCCGCCAAGGCGGCGGCCAGCGCGTAAACTTGCCAGAAGGTACGGCGCGCTAAGGGGCAGGGCCTCTCAGCGCGCCGGTCTGTTCTGACCCTAGTCTTGTTTGTCAGGGTCGTCTGCGTCAGCGACACCGTCGCCATCATCATCGGTATCGACACCGTCGACCACACCGTCGTCGTCGGTGTCTGTCATGGCATCGTCGACAGCCGCTTCAGTCTCGTCGCCAAGCTCGTCGGCTTCGGCCGCAACCTCATCGGCAGCTTCTTCAACTTCATTGCCGGCTTCTTCAAGCTCCTCACCGGTGTCTTCCTCGACAACCACCTCTTCTTCGGCGGCCGGTGTTCCGACGTCCACATTCGTGGTTTCGCCTTCACAGGCAGCCAGAGCCAGGCCAAGCGCGCCAGCAGCAGCAACATAAATAAGCTTTTTCATTCCGTCCCCTTTCGTCAGCGGAAACAGAGCGTTGCGCTGAAAGTCCCTTTTACGCAAGCCGCCTGCGCGGAAATTTTTACGTAAGGTGAGGGTGCGCCCATTCAATGGGCAGTCCCTCATAGGCGGCTGAGAGAGACAAGCTGGTAAAAATTTGGGCGTATCGGGATCGAATTTCCTGCTCGTAACTTATGTTACGAAGTAGAGAGGAAATCCGAAATGACCGTAAGTGACACGCCTGTCGACCAGGCAGACATGCCGCTGAACAGGGACGTTTTCCTGCGTTCGCTGCTGCGCGAGCTCGCCGGCACGCTTGAGGACGTGGTCGGGCTGGAAGATGCGTCCGGCTATATCTCGATTGTCGGCGCCTCTATCGGGCGGCAGATCGATGCGGCCTACAAGTCCGAGATCAATGTGAAAGAGCTCTCACGCGACCAGATTGCCGACGTGCTGGTCGACCTCAAGCGCCGTATTGAAGGCGATTTCTACATTATCGAGGCAGACGAGACGAAGATCGTCCTCGGGAATAATGCCTGTCCGTTCGGGCGCTATGTCGATGGGCGTCCTTCGCTATGCATGATGACGTCGAACGTCTTCGGTACGATTGCCGCCGAAAACCTCGGCTATGCCAATGTGGTGATCGAGGAAGCGATCGCGCGCGGCGATGCCGGGTGCCGGGTCGTGGTCAATCTGGTCCAGCCCGACAAGACGCCTGAGGGGCGTGAATATTTTGGCGGCTGATGGCTCGGCTTTCGCAGACTGGTCAGACGCCTTCGACATCGTGCCGGAGGCGATGCTGCTTGTGGACGGGGAAGGGCGGGTCGCCGCTGCCAACCCTGCGGCGCGTGAGCGGCTAAATGGAGCGGCGCCCGGAGAGGCGCTCGCCAGCTATGTCGAAGGCGGCGAACGTGGGGTGCAGGACATTCTGGCCCGGCTGCGCGGCGGTGCCCACCCGCTGCCCTTTATCCTGCCGCTGAAGGATGGCGGAGAGGGCGAGCGGATACGGGCGACTGGCAAACGTCTCAGACGTTCGGGCCACGGGGTTCACTATGTTATCCGTATCCCGCCGGTCGAGAGCGACAGGTTTGCTGCGCTCAGCCTGCAGATCGAAGACCTCGACAATGAAGTCCGGGCGCGGCGCATCGCCCAGCGGGCGGCCGAGGACGCGCTGGAGATAAACCGCCTCCTGACCCGCGAACTTCACCACCGGGTGAACAATAATCTCCAGCTCCAGATATCGCTCCTGCGGCGCGGGGCGCGTACTACCGGCAACAGCGAGGTGCGTGCCTTTATCGAGCATGCCATCGGGCGGCTGCGGGCGATGTCAGCTGGCCTGGACCTCACCTATCACAGCGGCGAAGCAGGCGTGGATATCTGCGATCTGGTCGAAAAACTGGCCAGTCAGGTGGAGGAAGTCATGCCAGCCGGGCATGAGATCCGGCTGCAGCTGGACACGCGATTTGCCGTCAGCGTGGCGCAGGTCACACCGCTCGCGCTGATCATCCATGAGACGCTCACCCGTATTTTCATTGCGGGACAAAGAGAAGGCCAGACGATCACATTGGCGAGCGGTGAGGAAGAGGCGAGCCCCATGCTCGAGCTGAGGGATGGCGGGGACTGGAGCGGCGTGGATGAAGACACCGACATGGCGCTTGCCAATGCCCTCATCGATACGCTGGCCCGGCAGGCCGGGGTGGAGGCGGAGCGGTTAAACACCCCGACACGCGCGCTGAGGCTGCGCTTCTTCAACTCGACAGCCATCACCTGACCGGCAGCTTGTGGCGCCGCTGCGTCGCATGAACGCACAATTGCGGGGCAGCGTCATTTGAATGTCACATATCACTTCCGCGAATGAGCTTATGGCGCTAGCATCACCTCATGGCGCTCATGATCCACCCTGCCGCCGGCTGGACGATCCGCCCCTACGGGCGTGAGGATAATGTTGATGTCGAGACGATTTTTCTCGACTGCCTCGATGCATTTCCCTGGCGGGGCGGCCCCGTCGATGAGCTTATCCGCCTGCGACAGACGCTGCGCGGCTCGCGCTGCATCGTGGCCGAGGAAAGGAAGGCCGGCATTGTCGGCTTTCTGACGCTGGAGCGCGGAAAGGCCTATGTCCCGCATCTGTTCGTGGCGCAGGACTGGCGCTTCTGCGGGATCGCCTCGGGTCTTCTGGATGTCGCGCGCGACCTTGCCCGCGCGCCGCTGGCGCTGGATGTCGATACGCAGAATGAAAATGCCATCAAGGCCTATCAGGCGATGGGCTGGAGCGAGAAGGTCGGCACGCCGGACGTGCGGCCCGGCCAGCGCAGGCTGGCCGGGCCTTGAGCGGCGGCTAGTCTTCGGCGCTGTCCTCGTCTTCGTCCTGTTTGGCAGGATCGAACTTGGCGAACCAGCCCATGATATTGTCCGTCTTGGCGATCAGACGGCTGGGGCGGCTGGCGATATAGTGCGGCGACTCCGGCACGCGGATCAGCGCGGTCTCCACCCCTTGCAGCTTGAGCGCGGTGTAGAACTGTTCAGCTTCCCAGGCCGGGGTGCGGTAGTCTTCCTCGCCCACCATGACCAGGGTCGGCGTAGTGACATTGCCGACAAGGGAAATGGGTGACAGGTCGAAATAGGCCTGCGGGTTCTCCCACGGGTCCTCGCGGATCCAGTGGCGCCAGACCATCGGGGCGATGTCCCCGGCAAGCGCCATGGTGAACCAGTTGATGACAGGCTTGATCGTCGCGGCCGCGGCAAAGCGGTCGGTCTTGCCGACCGTCCAGGCTGTCAGCACGCCGCCGCCGGAGCCGCCCGTGATGAAAAGGCGGTCCGGATCGACATAGTCGCGCGCCACCATCTCATCGACGACGCTCATCAGGTCATCATAGTCGTTGCCGGGATAGGCCTTGTCGATCAGCTGGGCGAATTCCTCGCCATAGCCGGTCGAGCCGCGCGGATTGGACCAGACGGTGACATAGCCTTCGGCCGCATAGCGCTGGATCTCGCTGGCGAAGAAGGGGCCGTACATGGAGAAGGGGCCGCCATGGATTTCCAGGACCAGCGGGAAGCTGCCATCGGCCTCAAAATCTGGCGGAAAGGCAACCCAGGCTTCGATCTCGCGCCCGTCGGCGCTGGAGGAGACCTTGAGCTCTTCCACACGGGCCATGTCGAGATAGGGCAGGACATCTTCGTTGAGCGCGGTCAGCGTTCGGGCATTGACCCCGCGCCCGGCCACGGCGACCTCTGCAGGCCGGTCGGGTGATCCAGCCGTATAGGCGATGACGGGATTGCGGCCCTCTGACAGGGAGAAATCGGCGCCGGCATAGGGGCGACCGATGGATGTGCCGCCAAGGCCGGAGACCGCGATGGAGGTGTCGCCGCCCGTTGTGATCTGGAAGAGGTCGACATTGCCGGCATTCTCGATTGCGCTGTAGAGCGAGCGGCCATCGGGCGCCCACTGGAGCGCAGCGAATTCGCGGTCAAAGTCTGCGGCGACCTCACGGACGTTCGAGCCGTCGGCATTCATCAGGTAGAGATTGGCCTGCTCATAAGCCATGACATTGTCGTCATAGCCGAGGAAGGCGATGGTCTCGCCATCCGGGGAGACGGCCGGGCGGTAGTCCGGCCCGTCACGGCTGGTCAGGGCACGCATCGACTTGTCGGCAAGCTCCACGGCATAGATCTCGCTCTCGATCGGGTCGAGGTCGCGGTCCTCTGCCGTGTTTCCTGTGACGAGAAGCGTGTCCTCATCCAGCCAGACCGGGCCGGTGAGGTCTGCGTCGCCTTCGGTGATCTGGCGCGGGGAGCCGCCATCGGCAGAGAGCACGAAGGTGTGCGTGGCGCCTTCCTCCAGATAGCCTTGGCCATCGAAACGGAAGGTGATGTCGTCATAGACCTTGACCGGCTCGTTCCATTCAGCGCCCTCACGCTTGGAGGGGGCCGTCGCAAAGCTCGGCTTCTCACCCTTCACGAACATGGAGAAGGCGATCATCGAGCCATCCGGCGACCAGGTCGCGCCCGAGGCGCCATATTCCAGCTGGGCGAGCGAAAAGCTCTGGCCGCTGTCTGTGTAGAGCATCCGCAGTTCCGGTTTCCCGTCGGCGGAGGCAGTCGTGTAGAGGAGTTTCGAGCCGTCCGGCGACCAGGCCGGGCTGCCCGCCGAGGCGCCGCCGGTCACAAGCGGGCGCTGCTCGCCAGAGGCAACGTCGATGATCCAGAGATCGCCGCGGTCACTGTCGCTGAGCCGGTCCATGGAATGGCGGACATAGACGATCTTCGAGCCGTCGGGGGAAATCTGCGGGGAGGTCGCGTATTCGATGTCGAAAACGCGATCAGCGGTAAAGCGGCGCGAATTGTCTTCGTCGCTCTTGTCCTGCGCCAGGACAGGCGCGGCGCCGAGGCCGAGCAGGCAGACGCCTGCGAGAAAAGTCCGTTTCATTCTGGAAATGCTCCCCTTCAAAGTGGTCGTGGGTGTCTTCTTACAGGTCGATCCGGCCTTATGACAGGCCTGCCAGCCCGGTTTCTTGTGGTGACAGGCCGCAATGTTAGGCTAGGGTCATTGCAAGTCATGCTTAATGACGCCGAATGAGGACGAGATGGGACTGATCTGGTGGATATTGCCGGCGCTTGCCGGTGTGGTCGGCCTCATGCTGACCTTTGCGGGTCTCGGGCGTCTGTTCAAGCTGCGCGTGATTACCGGTGGGCTGAGGTTTCTGTTCGGTGTCGGTTTTCTGGGCGCGGCCGGGATTGGCACCTTCTTCGGCCTGAACCTGCAGACCTATGAACGCCTGACCTATGAGCGCCCCGTGGCGCGGGTGAATTTCGATGCCGTGGACGGTGAAGCGGACGCTTACCGTGTGCGCGTCGTGCTGGCGGGCGGGGGCGATGTGACCTGTTTCGTGCCGGGCGAAGAGGGCGAGCCCTGCGTGCTGCGCGGCGATGAATTCGCCATGGGCGCGCGGGTCATCACCTTCGAGCCGATGGCCAACATGCTCGGCTATGACAGCGTCTACCGGCTCGAATATATGGAAGGGCGCATGAACCAGCGCTACAATACCGAGAACGTGTCCGAAGCGACCAGCAACGGGCTCGCCCTGTCGGAGAATCCCGGCCTCGACGTCTTTGCGCTGGCCCGCGAGCAGGGCGACCGTGTCGGGGTCAAGGGCAGCCAGTTCGGCTCTGCTGTCTACATGCCGATGGAAGACGGGCTCGCCTATGATGTGATGATGACCCAGCAGGGCCTGTCACTGGACCCGGCAAATGCCGCGGCCAAGCAGCGCCTCAGAGGGAGGAGCTGACGCCAATGGGGGTCTGGGACAAATTCATCGTTCCGCCGCTTATCTCCTGCGCGTGCGCGACCAAACCGATCATGAAGCAGCGCGAGAAGGTCGTGCCGCTGGCGAAAGGCCGCGTGCTCGAGCTTGGCTGTGGCTCGGGGACGAATTTTCAGTTCTACCGGCCGGACCAGATCGAACGGCTCTACGCGCTCGAACCGTCGCCGGAGATGATGAAACGCGCACGGGAGGCCGCCAGCGGGCTTGGCTGGGCTGAGCAGATCGAGTTTCTGGAAACGGGCGCTGAGTGCGTGCCGCTGGAGGATGCCTCCATCGATACGGTGGTCATCACTTTCGTCCTTTGTACCATTCCGGACTGGGCCGGCGCGCTGGCAGAGGTCCGGCGCGTGCTCAAGCCCGGCGGCAAGGTCCTGTTCTCCGAACACGGGCTTGCCCCCGACCAGGGCGTTGCGAAATGGCAGCGGCGCATCGAGCCGATATGGAAACCGCTGGCCGGTGGCTGTCATCTCACCCGTGACGCATGCGTCATGTTGCGCGATAGCGGGTTTGTGATGGAAGATGTGCACACCATGTACCTGCCGAGCACACCGAAAATTGCTGGTTTTGTCAGCTGGGGAGAGGCGCGTGCCGCTTAGGTCGCCGCCCTATCTGCCCTTCCTGCACGGTCCGCCGCAGGCGCTTCCGGCGCTGAAGCCTATTCCGGAAAACCGCTGGCTGCTGCCCGATACGGAGATTGAGGCCTGCGAGCTTGAGCGGCTGATGCTGCTGGAGGAACAGGCCGACGAGACGCTGAGAGGCGATGTGGACGGGGCGCCGGCGCGTGAGCTTCTCGCCATGATCAGCGAGGCGGTGAATGTCTCATCGCAATGTCCCGCCGATAGCGCGCTCGGCGTGGCGGCGACGCTCGTCTCCGACGATCTCTGTATCCTGGAGAAGGATGATTACGGCACCTGGCGCCTGACGGCGGCGGCGGTCACCGCGCCGACTTACTGGTCCCTCTTTGAGGCAATGGATGGCACGATAGACGAGCTGCATGAGCCGGTCCCGGATGGATCGCCGCTCCTCTCCTCGCGGGTGAACCGTATCTTTGCCGGCCTTGCGCCCGGCCGGATTCTGGAACGCTTCAACTGGACGGTGCAGGCGGGCGGGGCGCGCTTTACCCCGGAACGCCCGCTGGCGCTGGGCGCCGAACCGGAGGACTTGTTCCTGCGCGTCGAACGCCAGACGGTGCGCAAGCTGCCGGAGACGGGGGCGATCTGTTTTACCATTCGTGTCTGTCTCGACCCGCTGCTGCCTATCCTCACCAATGACGACCTCAGGGAGTGTTTTGAGGATGCGTGGATCGGTGCCGACAGGGCCATCCGCGCCTATAAGGGCTGGGACGAGATGGAGACGCTTGTCCGCGAGGCCTGCCTGCAATCGGCGGCGACCGGCTAGAGCCGCCTGTCGATCTCGTGCGAATCTGCGCTTAAGTCTGCGCGGACGACTGAATCTGAAGGAGTTTCGCGATGGCATACTGGCTGTTCAAATCCGAGCCGTTCAAATGGGGCTGGGATGACCAGACCAAGGCGGGCGAAAAAGGTACCCAGTGGACCGGCGTGCGCAACTATCAGGCGCGCAATTTCATGCGGGACATGAAGGTCGGCGACAAGGGCTTCTTCTATCACTCGAACAAGGGGCTGGAGGTCGTCGGTATCGTTGAGGTGTCGGCTGAGAGCTATCAGGACAAGACCACCGATGACGAACGCTGGGACGCGGTCGACCTGGTTGCCGTCTGCGACATGCCCGAGCCTGTGACCCTCAAGGCGGTGAAGGCCAATGAGGCGCTCGAGGACATGGCGCTGGTGACGTCCTTCCGCCTGTCGGTGCAGCCGGTCAAGGAAGACGAATGGATGGAAGTCTGCCGGATGGGCGGGCTCAACGGGAAGACGCTGAAGCCGCTCTAGGCGCGCTTCAGCCTTGCAGCGGGATAGGACATGGCGACGTCGGCGCGGCCATACCGCCCGGCAGACCGCTCCAGGATCGATGCGTCATGCTCGAATCCTGCTTTCTCATAGAGATGGATGGCAGCCTCGCACTTTCTGTTGGTGAGCAGAAATAGCTCAGCCATCGGCATGGTGCGCGCTTCGGCAAGGGTACGCTCCAGCAGGAACTCGCCCGCACGCCGCCCACGCGCCGCCGCGCGCACGCCCATCTTGGTCAGTTCGAAACTGTCGCCTTCGACCCGCATCAGGGCGCAGGTGCCGATAATGCCCAGATCTTCGGTGGCAACGAAAAGGATCCGGCCGCCCCGGTCCAGAATCCGCTCGCGGGGGTGTTCGATGATGGCGAGATCTTCCGGCTCGAGGGTGAACATGTCTTCCACCCATTCCTTCGTGATGTCCGCAAAATCGGCTGCCAGCGCGTCTTCATAGGGGACGATGGTGAGGCCTCCGGGATTCATTTCCTGGCGGCGCGCCATCACGCGGTCTTCCAGGGACTGCGCGTCGAGGGCCTCTTCCATGCGGGCGACAAGGCTCAGCACGTCGCCGTCTGGCCCCGCGCAGATGTCAGCTGCGGCGGCATCGATATAGGGCCAGATATTGTGCTTCATGCTGGTCACGAGCTTCTGGCCTTCCGGCGTCAGGCTGATGCGTTTCGAGCGCTTGTCGCCGGGCACGCCGTCCAGCCGGGTGAGGCCCAGCGCCTTGAGTGAATTATGGATACGGGTGACGCCGGGCTGGCTCGCATTCAGGCGGTCGACGGCCTCGCTGACCGTCATCGGGCCGAAACGGTCGAGCGCCGAGAGCAGGGAGAACTGGCTCGGCTGCATCGGGAAGCCCATCGCGGCATGGGCGCGGCCCGCATCGGCCTGCATGCGTTCGGCCAGACGCTTGAGACGGCTGCCAAGGGCGAGGTGCCCGCTCATTTCGAGGATGTCGATGCTCATGGTAACCTCCATTCCAAACACGTTATATAACATGTTATGTTAGGGGGCGGAGTCAATACATTTCAGACCATCGGTGGCAGTTTTTGTCTGGGAAAGGGGGCAGGGCGGCTCAGCCGCGCGCGCCATCCTCAAAACTTGCAAGCGCCCATTCGGCAAATGTTGCGATATTGCCGCCCCTGAAAAGGAAGGCGCCGACGCCGGCCGCCCTGGCAGCTTCCATATCGGTTTCCTTGTCGCCGATCAGGAAGCTCTGCTCGCGGTTGACGTTGAAGTCCGCCATGGCCTGCAGGAGCATGCCGGGGCCGGGCTTTCTGTCGATGCTGGATTTGCGATAGCGCGCCACTTCGCCCTCTTCATGCCAGGGGGCGTGGTAGAATCTGTCGATCCGCGCGCCGGCCGCTTCCAGTTCGGCTTCCATATGGGCGTGCAGCGTGTGCATGTCGGCTTCGGTATAGAGCCCGCGCGCAATGCCCGACTGGTTGGTCACGACGAACACGAACCAGCCGCGCCGGTTGAAGTTGGCGACGCATTCGCGGGCCCCGTCCACCCATTCGAAATCCTCGACGCGGCTGACATAGCCCCGGTCGACGTTCAGGACGCCGTCGCGGTCAAGGAAAAGGGCGGGGCGTCGATCAGCCATGGCTCTGCTTCTAGGCGAATGGGAGGCGGCAGGCCAGATGGAGTCTGGTCTCGATTCTCACTCTGCGGGCGCGAGCTGTTCGACTTCTTCGCGATTGGCCCGCACACCGAGATAGAAGGGCAGAAGGCACAGCGTTGTCAGCACCGCCGCCAAAAGGAAGGACGCGCCCGGAAAGTAGATGTCCGCCTCGCGCGAGGAAAAGGCGTGTAGTGTCTGGGTCATCAGGAGCGGCGCGAAGATGATCGAGAAGGCATTGAGGCTGGCGGTGGCGCCCTGAAGCTCGCCTTGCGCATTTCGCGGCGTGAGACCTGACATGATCTGGTTGAGGGCCGGGCCGAAAATGCCGCCAAGCGCGCTCAGCGGGATAATCGCATAGATCATCCAGCCCTGAACCGCGATGGAATAGAGCGCCAGCGCAAAGATCATGATGAGGATGCCATAGAGGGCGGTACGTAGAGGCCCGAACCGCTTGATCGATGGGCCGATCAGGAAGACCTGCGTCAGGGCGGAGCCAAGGCCGACACAGGCCAGTGAGAAGCCGATCTGCGCCTCCGACCAGTTGTAGCGGATGTCGGCATAGAAGTTCCAGGTCGAGGGGAAGACGCTGTGGGCGAACTGGAAGATGCCGAATGTAACGATGAACCAGGCGACTTTCGGGACCTTGGAGAAGTGTTTCACCGCCCCGAACGGATTGGCGCGGCGTAGCTCAAAGGCGCGCCTGTGTTCCGGCTTTAGCGATTCCGGCAGGACGAAAAAGCCGTAGAGGAAATTGATGACCGAAAGGACCGCCGCCCCAAAGAAGGGCAGGCGCGTATCGATGGCGCCGAGCAGGCCGCCGATAGCGGGGCCGAGGATGAAACCAATGCCGAAGGCGGCACCGATCATCCCGAAGGCCTTGCCGCGGTCTTCAGGTTCTGTGACGTCGGCAATATAGGCGTTGGCGGTCGAGAAGGTTGCCGATGAAATGCCGGTCAGCGCGCGCCCGATAAAGAGTAGCCAGACGGAGTCTGCGAGACCCATGATGATGAAATCCATGCCCAGCGTGGCAATGGAGACCAGAAGGATAGGGCGCCGGCCAAAACGGTCGGACAGATTGCCGATCGTGGGCATCGCCGCGAAGTTCAGGATGCCATAGGTCGCCATCAGATAGCCGCCGATCACCACGGTTTCGGCGGCAGGCTGACCGGTAAGCTCGGACAGCAGCGAAGGCATGACCGGGATGATGATGCCAAAGCCGATCATGTCCATCGCCACGCAGACGATGACGAACAGGAAGGCATTCTTCCCATGTTTCCGGGTGGCGGGGGCCTCAGTCATGGAGAGTGCCAATGGCCGGGATCGACGCCGCCGTCAATTGCTCATGATGCAGGCTGGAAAGAGAAGAGGCGGCGGTCCGGGGCGAAGCCCGGTCTCGCGCCAGCTCGTCTGGTCCTTTGCCCGATTCATCGCTTATATGCGTGCCAGACGAAGCAAGAGGAGTCCGGTCCATGCGCGTAACCCTACTGAGTTCTTCCGCCCTTTTATTGTCGGCGGGGGCCTGGGCGCAGGACGCGCCGGTCTCCTATGAGGTGTCCTTCCCCAATGCGGTTCACCATGAGGCGGAGGTCGCCGTGACCTTCCGCGAGCTGGAAGATGCACCGCTCACGGTGCGCATGTCGCGCGCCTCGCCGGGCCGGTATGCGATCCATGAGTTTGCAAAGAATGTGTATGCCCTGCGCGCCGTCGATGCGGCCGGGGAGCCGCTGACGGTGACACAGGACGATCCCTATTCCTGGACCGTGCCGGACCATGGCGGCGAAGTGACGGTGTTCTATACGCTCTATGGCGACCGCGCGGACGGTACCTATTCACAGATCGACACCACCCATGCGCATCTCAACATGCCGGCGACGCTGCTCTGGGCCGAAGGGCTGGAGGACCGGCCTGCCGAGATCAGCTTCGAGCCGGTCTCGCCGGACTGGAAGGCGGCGACGCAGCTTGTGCCGGGAGATGCGCCGATGCGGTTTACCGCGCCGGACCTTCAATATCTGATGGACAGCCCGACCGAGCTTTCCGACTTCGACCTGCGCGAATGGACGATTGGCGAGGGCGAGTCTGCCCAGACCATCCGGCTCGCCGTCCACCATGAGGGCACTGAGGAAGATGTCGACAGCTTCGCTGAGATGGCGAAGAAGGTGGTCGATGAGCAGATCGCCCTGTTCGGCGAGGCGCCCCGCTTCGACCATGGCACCTATACATTCATTGCCGGCTACCTGCCCTATGTCAGCGGCGACGGTATGGAGCATCGCAACTCGACGGTGATTACCAGTTCGTCTGGACTTTACGAGGCGGAGTTCGATCAGATCGGCACCCTGTCGCATGAGTTTATCCATGCCTGGAATGTCGAGCGTCTCCGCCCGGCCGAGCTTCAGCCTTTCGATTTCACCAAAGCCAATCCGACGACGAGCCTCTGGTTCGCAGAAGGTTTTACCAGCTATTATGGGCCGCTCACCCTCCTGCGGGCTGGCGAGGAGGAGGTGGATGAGTATCTCACCAGCCTCGCACGCACGCTGAGCTATGTGCAGAACGGCGCGGGCCGGGACCTGCGCTCCCCAATGGATATGAGCCTGCGCGCGGCTTTTGTGGACGCGGCGACCGCCATCGACCCGGACAATAATGCCAACACATTCGTGTCCTACTATTCCTATGGCGCCATGATCGCTCTCGCGCTGGACCTGGAGCTGCGCGGCAAGTTCGAGGGGCTGTCGCTCGACGATTATATGCGCCGCCTCTGGCAGAAATTCGGAAAGACCGAAACGCCATACACGCATGAAGACCTTGTCCAGACGCTTGGCGAGGTGACCGGCGACGCGGCGTTCGCGGAAGGCTTTTTCGACGCCTATATCGAGACCCGGGAACTGCCGGACTATGGCCCGCTGCTCGCGCAGGCCGGTCTTGAGCTGGCGCCTGCAAATCCGGAAAAAGCATGGCTGGGCGCGACGTTTGAGACAGATGGCCCTGTCGTGAAGATCGCGTCGAACACGGTCCGCGGCACGCCGCTCTATGAGGCTGGGCTCGATCGCGGTGACCAGATCGTTCGCATCGGTCGTTTCAGCGTGAAATCGCCCGCGGATGTCGAGGCCGCCCTGGCGCGCCATGAGCCCGGTGACAGTGTTGAGGTCGCTTATGTCTCGCGCACGGGGGAGGGGAGCGTTTCGGTCACGCTCGCCGGGGACCCGGCGCTCAAGATCACGCGTAAGGAGGCCGGCGAGGAAACCCTGTCTGAGACAGAACAGCGTTTCCGTGAAGCCTGGCTGGGTGTCGGAGAGGCCGAGTAGGGCCAGGGGCCGCAGGAAGACGAGCTTCAGGCGCGCGCTTTCCGGCGGCTGAGGCTGGCCAGCGCGACGCCGCCGAGGATCAGCGCAGTCGCGATGAGGAAGCGCACGGTCAGCGGCTCTTCAAGGAAAATCATGCCGCCAAGCGCGGCGATGGCCGGGACGGTAAGCTGCGCAATGGCCGCGAGGCTGGCGCTGAGATCACGGAGCGCCGCATACCAGATCGCATAGCCGAGCGCCGAGGTGATTGCGCCGGAGGCCAGCGCATAGGCGGCGCCTTCCACGGATGGCGCGCTTTCGCCGGAAACAAGCAAAGCAGGCAAGCCGATGAGCAGGCTGAGCGCTGCCGCGCGCGCGAAATTCCCGGCGGTGAGCAGGGTGGGCTGGCGCTGGTTGCGTCCGCGAAGCGAATAGATGCCCCAGCCGACCCCGGCGACGGCCATGAGGAGGGCGCCAGTCAGCGGCGGCGCCTGAAGCCCCGGCATCAGCAGCCAGACAAGTCCGCCGACAGCGAGCGCCATTCCGGCCCAGCGCGCTGCGGAGAGGCGCTCTCCAATCGCGAGGCCCCAGCCGATCATGGTAATCTGGACCAGGGCGAAGAGAATGAGCGCGCCGGTTCCGGTGGTGAGCGAGAGATAGGCGAGTGAAAAGAAGGCCGCATAGGCCAGAAGCGCGGCGGCGGACGCCCAGCTTCCGGCGCGCACGGCACGTCCGGGTGAGACGATGAGGGCGAGCACCAGGGCTCCGGACAGGATGCGCAGCAGCGTGAAGGCCCACGGGCCGGCTTCACCGCCCGCCATGGCAAGGCGTGCCAGGACGGAATTGGCGGCAAAGGCCGTCATCGCAAGCCCGGTGATGAAGAAGAGGCGAAGGGCAGACGGCATCATGGGCCCCGATGCCTGAAAGCGGGGCACATGACCAGTGTTTGCACCCGCGCTATTCGGCCGTTTCGCCGGTCAGCTGTTCCTCGAGAAAGTTGGCCTGACGACGGAAATAGTAGAGCTGGTTCTTCAGCTTGCGCCAGCCATGCCCCTCGTCCGGGATTCGGATATAAGGGGTCTCGATCCCGTTCTCGCGCAGCGTCTTCACCATGATTTCGGTCTCGGAGATATCGATGCGCGGGTCCTGAACGCCGTGCGAGTAGAGCACGGGCACCTTGATATTGTCAGCCAGCGCAACCGGCGAATTTTCGGTGTAGTAGTCGACCCATTCCTGCTCGCTGATGTCACCATACTCGATCCGGTCGGAAGCTTTCAGGGACGGCGAGGCGACCTGCAGGGCGGTGACCCAGTTGCCGACGCCGAAAAGCGCCGCGCCTGCATCGAAAGCATCCGGATAGAGCGCGAGGACGGCGTTCACCATATAGCCGCCATAGGAGCCGCCAACCACGGCGGCCCGGCTGGTATCCACACGTCCGTCCGCTTCAAGCGCGGCAAGCATGTCGATGAGGTCACGCACGCTGTCGCGGCGTTTTTTCTGGTCGTCCAGCGTGACATAGGTCCGCCCGAAGCCGGTCGAGCCGCGCACATTCGGTTCAAAGACTGCAAGACCGCGGTCCAGATGGTACTGCACAACCGCATCGAAGTTTGCGACGGACTGGCCGGTTGGCCCGCCATGCACGAAGAAGATCACCGGCGGTGGCCCGTCTGCCTCACGGGAGCTTTCATCGGGCAGGTAAAGCAGGCCTTGCAGCTCGACGCCGTCGCGCGCCGTCATGCGCACGCTCTCCGGGCGGATAAGGCGATCCGGGTCCAGGCCAGCATAGTCAGAGGCAAACACCTGGTCGAGTTCTCCGGTTTCGAGATCCATGACGTAGACATCACCCGGTGTGCGCCAGCCATTTACGTGGATGGAGAGTTTGGCCCCGGTCAATGGGCAGCTCGTCTGGTACTGACCTTCTGGCAGCAGACTCGTGTCCAGGCCTGCCGGCTCTCCCTCCCGGTCTATATGCAGACGGTCGAAGCCGTCGGCATTCTCGGTATAGATCATGTACTCGCCGCTCTCACCGCAGAGTATCACGCCGCCGAGGTCATGGTCAGCCGATTTGACGGTGGTCGTCTCGCCAGTGGCGAGATCATAGCGTGTGATGGCCGAGAATTCGCGGCCGTCATTGGTGGAGAAATAGAAGCCCGAAGAGTCCGGCAGCCAGGCAAACCCGCCGTCAGCATGGTTGGCGCGCGGATCGGGCTTCGCGATGGTTGTCATCTCGCGGCTTTCGATGTCGAGCAGGTAGAGATTATCGGAATCCTCGCCCACACTCTCACTGACGATGAGCTTTGTGCCATCGGGCGAAATCTCGTGCGCATAGAAGCCGAAGACGCCTTCATAAAGGCGCGCGGTCTCTCCGGTGGAGAGGTCGGCAATGTAGATATCGAAATCCTCGCCATTGCGCTCGGTCGAGGCGAAGGCGACGGTTTCGCCGTCACGGCCAAAATCACCAAAGACGCGGAAGCCGCCTTCGACGGCAGGCAGGACCAGCGCTTCCGATGAACCGTCTGCCGCGATGCGGTAATAGCTTTCCTGCTCATTGCCGTCATTGTCGGCGCCGTAGACCAGTGTCTCGCTGTCGGGGGCCCAGGCGGAGAATGTGATGCCATTGCCAAATGTCAGCTGCCGGGGCTGGCCGCCCTCTGCCGGCAGCGTCCAGAGCTGCGCCTCACCGGTCACGTCCCAGCGGAAGGCGATCGTTTCACCGTCTGGCGAGAGACCGGCTCCGCCTGCGCCGCTCGCCAGAAGGTAGCGCGCAATATTGGCCGGGTCCTGTCCGGCGAGGCCGACATTGACTGCTTCGTCTTCGGGGCTCATCGCTTCAATTGACATGTCGGGGCCTGCCTGGCCGCCATAGGAGCCGTTTTCTGCTGCGGTGTCTCCAACGTCCGCTGGGGCCTCGGGGGACTGCGCGAGGCCCGCAAGGGCAAGCAGCGATGAACCAAAGGCGAGCAGCAGGGCTTTGTGCATGGACGTCCTCCTTGTAAGAGCGCTTTTCGGTGCGCCGCGCGGTCCGGCCTGTCAACCTGGCGCGACCCGGGCCCGCGCAATGACCGGCATATGCCTGTTTCTTGAGCGAAGGAGAAACATAGGCGTTTGGGTTTTTGGCTTAACAGGGCGCGATCTTTCCCCGATAATCGGCTGCGATGTTGCGAGGAGGAAAGCCTGCATGACCGCTGTTCTGGTCGTGAGCGGATTGATTGTCGCGCTACTTGTGCTGGCTATCGTGCTCTACAATCGTCTGGTTGCGAAGCGCCAGATGGTGAACAATGGCTGGGCCGATATCGATGTCCAGCTGAAGCGCCGGGCCGATCTCATCCCCTCTCTCGTCGCCACTGTGCGCGGCTATGCCAGCCATGAACGCCAGCTGTTCGAGGAGATTGTCGAAAAGCGCAACCGTGCGCGCGAGGCCGGCGACGATGCGGCCGCACGCGGGGCGGCGGAAAGTGCGCTGTCGCATCCGCTTGGGCGGCTGATCGCGCTGGGCGAGGGCTATCCTGAGCTCAAAGCGAGCGCCAATTTCAAGGACCTCCAGGACGACCTTGCCGACACTGAAAACAAGATCGAGATGGCGAGGCGCTTCTATAATGGTGCGGTGCGCGAGCTGAATACCGCTGTCGAGACCTTCCCCGGCAATGTCATTGCCGGCCCGTTCGGCTTCCATCAGGCTGCTTATTTCGAGATCGAGACGGCGGACCGGGCCGTGCCGGAGGTCGAATTCGGAGGCAAGTCGTAATGACGCGTTTTCTGGCCCTTGTTTGCGTTCTTCTTGTCGCGGCGTTTCCGGCCGTAGGTGAAGAGGTCATCAATCGCTTCGATGTCGAGATAGATGTCGCGCAGGATGGAGATATCGTCGTTACCGAAGCCATTACGGTCAACGCCGAAGGCTATCAGATAAAGCGCGGGATCTTCCGCGACCTGCCGCGCTACTTCGAGAGCAAGGGCGACCGGCTTCGCTATGATTATGACATCCTGTCGGTTGAACGGGACGGCAATGACGAGCCTTACGAGACCTCATCGGAGGGCAATGCCTATCGTATCCGCATCGGGGATCCGGACCGCCGTCTCAGCGCCGGCGAACACCTTTATGAGATCAGCTACCGGGTAAAGAACCAGATCCGGTATTTTCCCGATCATGACGAACTCTACTGGAACGTCACGGGTAGCTATTGGGATTTTCCAATTCTCTCTGCCAGTGCCCGCATCCTGCTTCCGGACGGCGCGGAGGTCACAGGCCAGTCGGGGTACACAGGGGCGCAGGGCAGCACGCAGAGCGCCTATCGTTACAGCGAGAGCGGCGGTGCCCATGTTTTCCAAACGACAGAGCCGCTTGCGCGCCATGAGGGGCTGACGATTTCGCTTAGCCTTGAGAAGGGCGCGATTGCTCCGCTTTCGGCCGGCGATCAGCGCGCGCTCTGGTGGCAGCGCCATGGGGCGCTGGCTGTGCTGCTCGCCTCGCTCATTGGTGTCTTCGTCTTTCTCTACCGGTCCTGGAACCGGGTCGGGCGCGATCCAGAGCGCGGGCCCGTCTTTCCGCTCTACGAACCGCCAGCGGGTTATTCACCTGCCGCCTGTCATTACATCTATCATCGCGGCTTCAGCGATCATGACGCGCTGACTGCGACGCTCATAAATCTCGGCATCAAGGGCCGGATCGATATCGAGGTGCATGAGTGGAAGGGCACAATTCTGACGCCTATGCCTGTGGAAGGTGCGCAAAGACTGCCCAATGAGGAATGGCTGGTCATGCGCAAGCTCTTTTCCGAAGGGCCCTTCACACTCGGCAAGCGCGAAGACAAGACATTCAGCGCCGCCTATCAGGCGTTCCGGGCGAAAGTCTCGGAGAAGTTCGGGCCTGACTATTTCCGTTGGAATCTTGGCTATACGCTCATTGCCATCGCGCTCTCTGCGGTTGCGATCATCTTTGCCATTATTCATGCGACGAACTGGAATAGCTGGCTGACCGGCCTCGTCATCGCCATCGCCCTGGTCAACGGTTTGTTCATGTACCTGATGCCGGCTGCGACCCAGAAGGGCGAGGAGATCCGCACCAAGATCAAGGGGTTTCGCCTCTATATGGAGACAGCTGAAAAGCTGCAGCTCAACGCCGCCGAAGTGGGCGGGAAGACCCCGCCGCCCATGACGAAGGAGCGTTACGAGACCTTCCTGCCTTATGCGGTGGCACTTGGGGTCGAGGAGCCCTGGACGGAACATTTCGAAAAGCTGCTGCCCCGGGAAGCAGCCGACTATCATCCCGCCTGGAGCGCGGCGCATGTCGGGCGGGGCTCGGCCTCCAGTCTCAACAGGGCGATTGCCACAAATCTCAGCGCCGCTGTGGTCGCCTCCATGCCGCAAAGCTCGTCCTCCTCCGGTGCAGGAGGCGGGGGCTTTTCCGGCGGCGGGGGCGGCGGCGGCGGTGGTGGCGGCTGGTAGGCTAGAACTTGCCGTGCCGGCCGCTGCCGGACTTGAAGCGTGTTGCGCCAGCCTGCGTTTCCCCCGTCTCAATGACCTTTATCCCGCCTTCGATTTCGGCGCGCAGCGCGGCCTGTTCATCAAGGCCCCACTGGCTGAGCACGGAGGCGCGGTCGGTGCGCATGCAGACCTGAGGAAAGCCGGCAATGTCGCGGGCAAGGGCCTTCGCGGCCTCAAGGGCGCCGCCAGCTTCGGCGCGGCGATTGGCAAGGCCGATTTCGAGCGCTTCATCGGTGCCGACTTCGCGTCCTGTCAGTACCAGATCCATGGCGCGGGACTGGCCGATCAGGCGGGGCAGGCGGATCGTACCGCCATCGATCAGCGGCACACCGAAGCGGCGGCAGAACACACCGAACCTGGCGGTTTCGCTGGCCACGCGCAGGTCGCACCAAACGGCGAGCTCCAGACCGCCTGCGACGGCATAGCCTTCAACAGCAGCAATGACGGGTTTGGACAGGCTAAGGCGCGAAGGGCCCATCGGGCCAAGATCGCCGTCGGGCGTGGTAATATTGCCGCGTCCTTCAGAGACAGCTTTCAGGTCGGCGCCTGCACAGAAATTGCCGCCCGCGCCGGTCAGGATGGCCACGGACAGGCTGTCATCGGCATCGAACGCCTTGAAAGTCTCATAGAGCGCCTGCGCGGTGTCGCGGTCGACCGCATTGCGTGCCTGCGGGCGGTTGATCGTGACGGTGAGGATGTCGCTATCGGTCTCTGTCAGGACCAGCCTGTTTTCATCAGCCAATTGAGGGCTCCTTCTTGTCTTGTATCAGCCAGGAAAAGGACTGGCGGAGAAAGGCATCTGCGCCCGTATCGATCCATTCGCCATGGGCCATGATGACACGGTCCGGCCTGGCCGACATGACCTTTGCCAGTGCCTGGCGGGCAGGCTTGCGGTTCAGCCAGCTCAGCCGCCATTCCAGCGGCGCATGGCCCTTGCCGGCCACAATGCCGACGGCTTTCGCGATGACACGCTGCCAGCTCTTCCAGTGGCGTTTCAGGAAATCCTCGCTGAAATTTTCCGACAGGTCGGCCAGGATGAGGGTACGTGTCGGCTCATGCACGAAGGCGATTTCGTCCATGAAGAAGGAGCCCCGGAACCAGGCCTGGGTGATGACGCCCTGCCAGCTCTCTGGCGCTGTATCTTCCAGCGGCGCCTCGAAGGGAAGCGTGTCGCACTTCTTTATGGTGGCTTGCGGGCCCCAGAGTTTGGCCTCCGGCCAGGCTTTGTGCCACTCGACGAGGAACAGGTAATGGATGGGGTTCGGGCTGACGAGATGGGCCACCGGCCCCAGCGCCTCCACCTCTGACTTGAGCGCCTCTGAGAGCGCAATGGGGGACCAGACCCAGAGCCCGCCATCCGGAAGGCGGATGATAATCATCCGGGTCGGGTAGGGCATGCCATGAAAGTTGACGAGAGGTCCTTCACCCAGCCAGAGGCCGGTATCGATCTGCTGCAGGGGTTTGTCATTCATGGTCAGTCCGGGCGGCTCCTAGGGTTTGTGCTGGTCAAGGAAGGATTTGATACGCGCGACCAGAGGCCCGGCCATCGCTTTCGGCATGTCATGGCCCCAGCCATCGAAGAGTTCGATTTCGGCGCCGGGGATGCGTTTTGCAATATCCTCTCCTGCGGCCGGTCGGATAAGCGGGTCGATGGCGCCGTGCAGGACGAGGGTCGGGGCTTTCACCTGCGACAGCCGTTCATGCCAGCGCGGCTGGGCGAGGATGGCGGCGTATTGCCGGGCCACGCCCATGGGCCGGTCGGACCGCTCGAAACAGGCCTTAGACATCGCCCGGATCTCTTCATCGCTGGACCGGATGCCATCCCTGGAGCCGATCACGCGGCGCGAGTCCACCGAGATATCGGCAACCGCATCAGCGGTGCGCATTTCCGGCTGGGCCGTCAGCGCCTTCTGGGCTTCGGGGGTGGACGGCGGCAGGGACGGGTCGCCCGACGTGGTCATCACGGGAATGAGGGTGCGAACCTTGTCCGGATGGTTGAGCGCCATGAGCTGGACAATCATACCGCCCATGGAAAAGCCCATCACATCGGCCTTGTCTGCACCGAGGGCCGTGATGAGGGCGGCGGCATCGGCCGCCATATCGTTGAGGACATAGGGCACTTCGCCGCTCATATCCTTGCCCTCGCGAAGGCCGTTGATGATGTCCCCGGGAGCGGGTGGAACCTCATTGGTGAACTCGGTCGAAAGGCCAATATCGCGATTGTCGAAGATGACGACGCGGCGGCCGGCGCTGGCGAGACCGTCCAGCAGCTCCTGAGGGAAGGTGATCATCTGGGCGGAAAAACCGGACACCAGAAGCAGCATCGGGTCATCCGGCGAACCGGTTTCACGATATTCCAGCTCTATGCCATTGGCCTTGATCCGGGGCATGGGCGCGTCTCCTCATCCTGTTCTGTTTTTAAGATTTAGAAGGGTTGCCGCAGGGGCTGTAAAGGCGTTGTCTGATAGGTGCGTCGCAATCACCCGGAGCCGCCAGTGAGACCCCTCTTCTTTCTGCCCATCGCGCTGCTGGCCGTTGCGGGGGCCTGTTCACCGGCTGGCGAAACGCCGGAATCCCCGCCCACACCCCCTGCGCAGGAGCAGGGTGCGGAAGCCATGCCTGCCTCACCAGCGTCGCAACCGGCTGATGAAGCTGCGGAGGATGTTTCATGCCGGTCAGAGCTGGGGGAAGAGGCGGCCGCCGAGCTGGTCGATCAGTGCATCCAGATGTCCCCGGCGACCCATCCACCCTGCAATGCGCAGAATAGCTGCCAGATGATCCGCGACGAGATTGCGCGCGGCTGCAATTTCGGCGATGGGGCCGGCAATCCGGACTTCTGCGCGCAGTATGAAGAGTAATCGCCCGGGCCGCGTCTAGCGGCTCAGCTCCTTCATCGCATCCTCAAGGCCCTGCAGGGTCATCTCGAACATGCGGCCGGGGCCGATCAGCTCATTGATGAGCTTGATGGAGCCGGTGTACTCCCATGCGCCGGCCTTGACCGGATTGAGCCAGACGAAATTCGGGAACTGGTTCACGAAACGCTGGAGCCAGAGGCCGCCCGCTTCCTCGTTCCAGTGTTCGACCGAACCGCCCGCATAGGTGATCTCATAGGGGCTCATCGTGGCATCGCCGACAACGATGACCTTATAGTCTGACGGATATTTATGGAGCACGTCCCAAGTCGGGATACGCTCATTCATGCGGCGGCGATTGTCCTTCCACAGGCCCTCATAGATGCAGTTGTGGAAGTAGTAGTATTCGAGGTTCTTGATCTCTGAACGCGCCGCTGAGAACAGCTCTTCCATGACGCGGATGTGCGGGTCCATGGAGCCGCCGACATCCATCAGCAGGAGGACAGAGACCGTGTTGCGCTTTTCGGGCCGCATCTCGATGTCGAGATAGCCCTGCTTGGCCGTCTTGCGGATCGTGCTGTCGAGGTCGAGTTCCTCATCGGCGCCTTCGCGGGCCCATTTGCGCAGGCGCTTCATCGCAACCTTTATGTTGCGCGTGCCGATCTCGACACTGTCATCGTAATTCTTGAATTCGCGCTTGTCCCAGACCTTCACCGCCCGGCGGTGGCGGGACTTTTCCTGGCCGATACGCACGCCTTCGGGATTGTAGCCATTCGCCCCGAAAGGCGATGTGCCGCCCGTGCCGATCCATTTATTGCCGCCTTCATGGCGCTTTTTCTGCTCTTCGAGCCGCTCTTTCAGCGTCTCCATGAGCTTCTCGAAGCCGCCCATCGCCTCGATCTCGTCCATTTCCTCCTTGGTGAGGAATTTCTCCGACATCTTGCGCAGCCATTCCTCCGGCAGGTCCTGCACATCGACAGCGTCCTGCATCGTGTCGAGCCCCTTGAAGACATGGGAGAAGACGCGGTCGAACTTGTCGAGATTGCGCTCATCCTTCACCAGAGCGGCGCGCGAAAGATAATAGAAGTCCTCGACCTCCATATCGATCACTTCCTTGTCCATCGCCTCCAGCAGAAGGAGGTATTCCTTCAGCGTGACGGGGATCTTGGCCGAACGGAGTTCATTGAAGAAGTTGAGGAACATGGGGCGTCTCGCTTTTCTCTTGGCCCAACATTAGCGCGCGCCAGCCCTCAGTCCAAGGGCTGACGCGGCGCAATTGAGTAAGAGCAGATCGCCTACCAGCGAAGATCGGCGCGGATTTCGGCCACGGCGTCATGCTCGTGAGCGGCGTACCAGCTGATATCGGCGCCATTTTCCAGCGCCAGGATCGTGGTGCGGTTCTGTTCGGCTTCATCGCTGTCATGGGCGAATTCGCGAAACTTCACATGCTCGTCGGCCTGCTCATGCATTTCTTCAAGCAGGGCGCTTTCGATGGGCAGGTAGAGCATGCTTACCTGGCCGGCCACGGCAGCATCCTGCAGGTCAGGCAGGCTCTTGCCTTCCGGCAGCTGGCCGTCGCCAACCGGCTCACCCTGGAAAGCTTCCTTGATGTGGGCCTCAACCTCATTGGCGCCGCCCGCATGGTGCTGGACGAGGTCAAAGCGGCCATGTTCCATCACCTTGGCAAAGTGGCCGACAGTGCCTTCCTCGCCGATGATGTGCAGCGTCTTGGTCTGCGGCGGCAGGGCCTCGTCGGCGGCATTGGCAATCTCTTCATAGAAGGCGCGATCGGTCTTGTCGCGCTCCTCATCCTGGCCGGTCCCGAGCGCATGGTGGACCGAGCGGCCCTCGCTGTTTCGGGCGGACCCGCGTGAGCCAGAATGGAAGAACACATCGTCCTGAACGTGGCGACGCGCTTCGACGGAGCGGTATTTCGGCGCGTCGAGACGGTCGGTCATGTCCTTCACATTGCCGCCCTGATAAAGGAACAGCTTCGGCTCGTCCTTCGCCACGAAAAGAACCCAGTGCGTCTGCCGGCTCTGGAAGTCAGCCAGAAGCGGGAGGATAAAGGGATGTTCGCCTGTCGTGATGGAGGCGACGGGACGCGAATTGAGATGGGCCATGCGGCGATTGTTCTTGTCTTCGAACAGCGCGATGCCGTTGGCGCGGAAGTCCGGCAGTTCGAACTCCTGCAGGCGCTCGATGATGAACTTGGCGTCCGGGGCATGTTTTTCGACGGCATCGACGACATTCTTGCGCAGGATGCGCCACTTTTCGCCGCCGATCTCCACAGCCGGGCAGGGGACATAGACGCTGGTCGTCTTGTCGGAAAAGTCGGCAAATGCCTGCCGGAACGTCTCGAGCGATGTCTTGTCTGACATGGTCGTCTCCTTCGTTATCTGATTGGAAAACCAACGGTCTGGAGACGGGCGCGTTCCCGCCGGGCCACGAGGGAGATGTGTTGTGGCAACGGCATTCACACGTCGGGACTGCAGCACACCGGCGCTGCGCGGAACGCGAATGGGGAGCCTGCATTACTTCATCGTAACAGGAAGGCTGGAAAGGAGCGCTGCGTGAAACACTGGGCGGTCATACTGACAACGGGGCTGATTCTCCTGATCGGGCTGGGGGCGCGCTTTGCCATCGGCAATGTCTATAGCGAAGCTGAAGCCACCAATCTCATTCAGGCGCTGACACAGACGGGGCTTTATCTCGGCTCGGCCATCGCCGGCGCGTCAGCGACGACGCTCGCCCTGATGCTGACCCTGCTGGGCCTCACCAACCAGACGCGGACCGATTTCGATGACGATGTCTATCGCAGCATCTCGCAGGTGGCGTGGCTGTCGACCGTCAGCCTGGTCGGCGCCGTCATCCTGCTCCTGATGCTGGTCCTGCCGGTTGGGGAGTTCGATAAGATGCCCGATGGCTGGTACAAGATGATGTATGAAGTCATCTTTGCGCTGACCGTATTCGTGTGCGCCTTGCTGACGGCAACCGTTGTGCGCCTCTTCATGACCATCCGTCACGTCATCAGCCAGGTTACACCGGGGCAGACGGTATGACGGATTAGGCTGGATCTGGTTCCGGATAGGGCCTCACGAAGTTTCCAGAACGAAACTTCGCCTCCGCCCCAGGACCTGACTGGCTGATTGTCCGGAAAGGCAATGGCACACCCGAGAGGATTCGAACCTCTGACCCCCAGATTCGTAGTCTGGTGCTCTATCCAGCTGAGCTACGGGTGCTCCGTTGCGAGGGCGGACACATAACGGCGCCTCGCCCCCGATGCAAGCGCTTATGCTGCACTCTTCTGATCTGCTTCATATACCCCGCGTGCGACGGCCCTCGCAAGGGTCGAGGCAGCAAGCTCTCCCAGCCGGGTGAGAGAGATCGGTGCCGGGTCTTCGAGCGCAACCTTGCCGGTCGAGAGCACGAAGAGCGCATCGCCGTCGAAGGGCGCGAAGACCGGGCGGATGGCGCGGGAGAAGCCTGACAGCGCCATCTGAGCCACTCGTTGGGCCTGCGCTGGCGTCAGCGCGGCATCGGTCGCGATACAGGCAATGGTCGTGTTCTGGCCGGGCTGCGGGTTCATCTTCGCGTCGCCCCACTCTTCGGGGTCCGGATTGTAATTCTCATCCGGCCGTTGGCCTCCAAACTCGCCATTCAGCTCAAACGGCCAGGCCCAGAAACATGATGTGCCGGGCATGAAGACGGAGCCAAAACAGTTCACGCCGGCCAGCGCGCCGATGGTGATCCCGTCGCTTGTGTGCAGGGACGCCGAGCCGAGCCCGCCGGCATGCGCGCCCGCATTGGCGCCGAGGCCGCACCCCACATTGCCGAGCGGGAAGGACTTTGCCCGGTTCTCGAAGGCTTCTTCGCCGAGCTCGCGATAGGGCGGTTTCTCGCCCCACTCCTTGTCGCCGCCATTGGCAAGGTCATAGAGGATCGCGGCTGGAACGATGGGGGTCTTCGGCACGCCCGGCAGGTCCTTCAGGCCAAAGCCGCGGCCCATAGCGCCCAGCCTGGCAGAGACACCGTCAGCAGCGGCCAGCCCATAGGCGCTGCCGCCAGAAAGAACGATCGCGTCAACCTGTTCGACCATCGTGTCGGCGCGCAAGAGGTCTGTTTCGCGTGTGCCGGGCCCGCCGCCGGCCACGGCGCAGGCCGCTGTCGCCGGCTCATCTGCGACGATGACAGTCGACCCGGTCAGAACATTGCGGTTTTCCGCGTTGCCGACTTCGATGCCGGGCACGTCAGTGATGAGGTTCTTTGGGCCGGGTCGGGACATAGGCGTTCTTTTCCTGCGGGTCTGCTTGCCTGATCCCTACAACCGGCACCCGGTGGAGACAACATGGCGGAGCGCGCGCGGTCATGCGCGGCACGGAATGTGCTTGGACGCCTGGTGGGGGCTGCAAAATCCTTGTTCGCGCTCCCGTGCCCGAATGGGCAATTCTTGATGTGTCAGGGGAGCAGGACATGAAACTCAAAGTCGCAATCGCAGCCGCCGCCATCCCGGCCGCGGCCATGATGGCCGCCGCGCAGGACGCCGAAACCTATTCCACGGAAGTGCCGAATCTCAGCCAGTGCATCGAGCGCGCGGGCGTTGATGGAGAGGCGACACAGGTGGAGCTCGATGCCTGTATCAGCGCCAATATGAACGAAGTTCGCGCCGCAATGCCCGAACTGCCTATGGATGCGGCGGGCGAAACGTCCTATCCGGTAAGTAATGCGATGACGGATGCCGCCGAAACGGGGGGCACGGAAGAGGAGTCCTGATGAAACCTGCCACCATGCTTATTCCAGCAGCCTGCCTGATTACACTGGCAGCCTGCGGCCCGCAGACCGGTACGAAACCGGTCCCTGACAGACCCACGCTGGAAGAGACAGAACAGGCGCCGCCGCCCCGTATCTGGGACAAGGGTGCCATGGTGGCAGCCGCCGACCCGCGCGCCGTTGAGGCGGGTCTTCAGATTCTCCGTCAGGGCGGCAATGCGGTCGACGCCGCCATTGCCGTTCATACCGTGCTTGGCCTCGTCGAGCCGCAAAGCTCCGGCATCGGGGGCGGCGCCTTCATGGTCTATTATGACCATGACGATGATGCCCTCACCGTCTTTGACGGGCGCGAAACGGCCCCGATGGCCGCAGATGAGAACCTGTTCGTCGTGGATGGTGAGGTCCTGGACTATGTACCGGCATGGCAGTCCGGCCGCTCAGCCGGTGTGCCGGGCATGATCGCCCTCTATAAGAGCGCACATGACGCCGAAGGCGAAGCCGACTGGGCCTCGCTTTTCGAGCCGGCCATCGATCTTGCCAGCAATGGGTTCGAGGTCTCTCCGCGTCTGGCAGAGCTGCTGGCCAATGAGCGTCTTCGTCAGGCCATGCGTCTCGATGAAGATGCGAATGCCGCGCCCTATTTCTTCCCGGAAGGCGAGCCGCTGACCGCTGGCACCCTGCGGGACAATCCAGACTATGCCGCCATGCTTCAGGCCGTCGCCGAGACCGGCCCGTCTGCCTTTTATGAGGGGCAGAATGCAGAGGCCATTGTTGCGGCCCTGTCCGCAGAGCCGCTGGCCGGTGAAATGACAGTGGAAGACCTGTCCTCGTATAAGGTGAAAGTGCGCCCGGCTGTCTGCGGCGACCATGAGACCGTGCGCATCTGTTCGGCCCCGCCGCCAAGCTCTGGCGCCATCACGCAGAACATGATCTGGGGCCTCTATGAGCGCCTGACCGAGGGCAGCAGTATCGGCTATTCCGACGAAAAGCTGGCTGCCTGGGTCGACGCGCAACGCCTCGCCTATGCCGACCGCGACCATTATGTTGCCGATGCCGATTTCGTGCAGGTGCCAACCTCCGATCTTATCGATCCGCGCTATCTCGATGCGCGCGCCGGCGATGCCTTCGCGCCGGATGCCAATCCGCAGCCCGGCGATCCGGGTGAAGTGCTCGGCCGCGGCTCGATGATCGGGATGTGGGGCCGGGACCTCACAGAGGAGACGCCGGGCACGACGCACATTTCCATCATCGACCAGGAGGGCAATGCTGTCTCCATGACCGCGACGGTGGAATCCGCATTCGGCAATTCGCGCATGGTGAACGGCTATCTTCTCAATAACCAGCTGACCGATTTTTCGCGTCAGCCAACCATTAATGGCCTGCCGGTCGCGAATGCGCCGGCCGGGGGCAAGCGTCCGCGTTCGTCCATGTCACCGACCATGGTCTTCGATCAGGATGGCGACCTCTTCATGGTGACCGGATCTCCGGGCGGCAATTCCATCGTCGCCTATGTATCCAAGACAATTGTGGCGGTTCTTGACTGGGGGATGTCGGCGCAGGACTCCATCGACCTGCCGAACGTCATCGCACGCGGCCCGACCGTTGGGGTCGAGGTCGATGTGGACCGCGGCGAGACCTGGGCCGACACACTGGCTGAGGATGGCTATCCGGTTGAGGAACGCACCGGCGAGAATTCCGGTCTTCATGTCATCATCGTGCGCGAGGATGGTCTTGAAGGCGGGGCGGACCCACGCCGTGAGGGCGTCGCGCTCGCTCTCGACTAGCTTTTATTTCGCGCCCGGCGCGGGCGGCAGGGTCAATCTGAACCGCGTGCCGCCTTCGCCGGTCTCGACCAGCGAGAGTTCACCGCCCATGGCGCGGGCAAGGTCGCGTGAGAGCGACAGGCCAAGCCCTGTGCCATCCTTTCGCGAGGAGGCGGCGAACGGTCTGAACAGGTTTTCCCGCGCCCGTTGCGGTAGTCCGGGGCCGCTATCGACAAAGTCGATATGCCCGGCCCCGCCCGATATGCGGATCTCCCCGCCGCGCTCGCCCATGGCTTCGGCGGCATTGCGGATGAGATTGGCGGCGATCCGGTAGATATGATCCGGGTCACCATGGCCTGTCTCGCCGGGCCGGAGGTCATTGGAGAGCTGGACCTGCGTTTCCTGTTCGCCAAGCGCCTCCAGGGCCGCTTCATCGATTGTCTCAGACAGGTTGACCGGCTGCAGGCGCGCAAGCGGCGTTGAGGAGCGGCCATATTTCAGCGTGTCGGTGGCCAGCGCGATGGCCCGCTCCAGCGCGCGCTCCAGCCGGGGGACGGCGCGCTGGACCCTCGGATCGTCAGAGGTCGAGAGGGCATCGGAGGCAAGCTGCGCCGTCGACAAGGTGTTGCGGAGGTCGTGATTGATCTTCGCCACGGATTCCCCCAGCTGGGCGAGCCTTTCCCGCTGGCGGAAACTTTCCGAGACGGCCGCTTCCATGTCGGCAAGGGCATTCTGCGCGCGGCCGATCTCGTCGCGGCGCGTGGTGGGGCCCAGCTTGCGCGACCAGCTGCCCGGGTCCTGCCGGAACTGGATCACGGCCTGGGTCACCCGCTGCATCGGGCGCACGACCAGGAGGATCAGCAGCAAATAGATCAGCATGGCCGCGGTGAAAGAAACGATCAGCGAGACGATGAGGATGCGTGCGGCATAGGCGCCGAGCCCTTTCTTCAGCGGGGCTTCCGGCAGGATGACTTCCAGCACGCGTCCTTCGCCGGACCCCATGGCACGCACCACCAGCATCCGACCGTCCGGCGCCGCCAGCGTCTCCAGTGTCTCGCCGATGGAGCCGAGATAGGTCTCCTCCATCATGTCGATTTCTTTCATCGGGCCGTCCAGCGGCATGGCCGGCGGCAGGATCTGCTCGCGCATGTCGGCGCTGAGTTCGGCCACGGCGAGCACTTCGGCCCGCATCAGAAGATCATTGGAAAGCTCTTCCGACACCATGCGGCTGGGTGCAGCTTCCAGCGACAGGGCGGCAATCCGGGCCGCTTGAACGCGCTCATTCAGCCAGTTTTCGCGGTAGTTCGCCGCGCTTGGCAGGAAGACGATGAATTCCACCAGAAGGATGACACCGATGGTCACGAGAAACAGCCGGACGCTCAGGCTGTCGAACAGCCCGCTTCTGTCTCTGTTTTGATGGCTCATCTTACGCACCGGCACCCGGCGGGAGATAGGTTAGGGGATGCGCTGAAGCAAGCTGACAAGCAGACGCGCGGGCTTGCCGAAGACCGTATCCTGGAAATGCGCGCTCGCCGCCCGCTTCACGACCTCGGTTCGCGTCGGATAGGGCGAGATGAAATTGGTGAGCGAGGTGAGCTTCATCCCGTTAGACATGGCATAGCCCGGAAGTTGAATGATATCGCCCGCCCCGTCGCCCACAATGGAGGCGCCGACCAGCTTGCCCTTATGCAGGATGAGTTTGCATTCACCCTTCGTCTTGCCCTCGGCGATGGCCCGGTCATTCTCGTCAAAGGCAAAGGTGGAGGTTTCGACCTTGTCGCCATACTGCTCGCGCGCGGCCGCTTCGATGAGGCCCACCTGAGCGACCTCGGGCGAGGTATAGGTGACCGCCGGAAGCGGCAGGGAGTTCGACTTCGAGCCCTGCTTGAAGAAGGCCCGGCGCACCAGAACAGAGGCGTGCCAACCGGCCAGATGGGTAAACTGGCCGAAACCCGCGACGTCGCCCAGCGCCCAGACCCGTTTGTTGGAGACCGATTTCAGCTTCTGGCTGACCCGGATACCGCTTTCGTCAAACTCCACATCGCCCGCGGCAAGGTCCATCCCGTCGACCACAGGCTTGCGGCCTGCGGCGACCAGGATGTGGCTGCCGCGCACGATCTTGCGGTCGTCCTCGCTTTCGGCCTCAACAACAATCGTCTCGCCATCCTGGCTGATACCGGCGGCCTTATAGTCTTCGAGGATGTCGACGCCTTCGGATATCAGCGTGTCTGCGGCGACCCGGGCATGGTCTTCGTCCGAAGCCGAAAGCACGCGGCCCATCTCGATCACGGTGATCTCTGAGCCCAGACGCCGGAAAGCCTGCGCCATTTCCATGCCGATGGGGCCGCCGCCCAGAATGACCAGATGTCTGGGCAGGTCGTCGATGTCGAAAATCGTCTCATTGGTCAGATAGCCGACATCGGAAAGTCCGGGGACGGGCGGAATGAAAGGACGCGAGCCGGTGGCAATGACAATGCGCCGTGCCTTCACTGTGGCGCTCGGGGAATTGATCGTATCCTTGCCGGAAAACTTGGCATGCTCGCGAATGACGGTGACGCCCAGCCCTTCGAACCGTTCCTGGCTGTCGACAGGCGCAATCGTGTCGATGGCAGAGCGGATATGTGCCTTCACCTTCTGCCAGTCGGTCACCGGCGTGCCGGTTGTGATGCCATAATCGATGCTTTCGCGGGCAGAGGCGGCGTGCTTTGCCGCTGAGATCAGCGCCTTTGAAGGCACACAGCCGGAATTAAGGCAGTCACCGCCCATCTCGCCCTGTTCGAACAGGACAACCTTGAGGCCCAGCATGGCTGCGCCTGCCGCCGCAGAAAGGCCGCCGGAGCCTGCACCGATGACAACGAGATCAGCTTTCAGATTGCGATGCGGCGCGGCCCCTGCCGAATGAGGCGCCGGTTCGGTGCTGACCTTGTCCGGGTCCTGCTTGCCCGGAATGGGGGTGCGGGGATTGCGGTTGGCGGTTGCATCATCGCTCATTGGGCAGCTTCCTCGATCTGGGCCGCCTTGCGGCGGAAAATCTTCTTGTAGATGACCGGCAGCAGCGCCACGACGGCGAGCGCCAGGAAGGCCGGCGCGAAATTTGCCACCGCATCCAGCAGTGAATTCGTCTCGCCCCGGTCGAAGGTCGCCCCGAGGCTTGCCCCGATCCACGTATATGCAATCACGCCGGGGACAATGCCGAGCGCGGTTGTCAGGACATAATCGCGGAATTTCGCGCCCAGCAGGGCCGGGGCGATATTGGCGACCGGAAAGGGCACAAGCGGCAGAAGGCGAAGCGCGAACATGTAGGAGATGGCGTCTTCCTGAAAGCCTTTCTCCATGCGTTTGACGAAACCGCCTGCGCGTTCCTGCAGCGTCTTGCCGAGCGAGGTTTTCGCTGCAAGGAAAAGCGTGCTCGCCCCCAGCGTGGCGCCGACCACTGTTGCCGCGCTGCCCCCGAAGAGGCCGAAAAGAAGCCCGCCGGCAATCGTGATCCAGAGGGCGCCGGGCAGCATGAAGACCGTCGCGAGCGCGTAGACCAGAATATACGCCCCGACCGCCATGAATATGTTCTGGTCGACAAAGGCCTGAAGCGTCGCATTCTGGCGCTGCAGCGTCTCGATGGAGAGATAGTCGAACAGGCCGAACGCCCATGCGGCAATCAGTCCGGCTGCGATCACATAGACCGGCCAGAGGCGGACCCAGATGGATGTCCCGGACTTGGTTTTATCGTCAGGCATGGAATTGGCTTTCGGTGAGGGGCTTAACCGGCCGTGTCATTGAGCGACCAGTCATAATCATAGTCGTCTATCCTGCGGCGGGCAGCGATCTGTTCGGCGAGCTTTGTGTCGGCATAGAGAAGGAGGTGGTCGATCACGGCGCCTTCGCTGCCGCCAAAGTCCTCGCGAAACCATTTGTAAATCGAGGAGACGTCGATCCCGCTATCGTCGATCCGTACGCCGCGCGGATGGTTTACATAGGCGCGGGCGGCCTCATTGAGGTCTTCGTCGAGCGTGGCGGCCCGCCATGGCGTCCGGCGAAGATCCGGGCAGCTATAGGAGGCGCAGTTGATCGCGTAATGAAGCCTTGGATCGTCGCTCCACTGCTCGCGCAGGACGTCATGCTCAATGGCGTGCAGGGAAAGGGTCTTGCCGTCAGCCTCGACCTCGATGTCCTTCCATGGACCGGCAGAATACCAAGGCTTGATCGAGCCGATGGGGTATTTCTCCACAACATAGCGGACCGTCACCGCATTGTAGAGGTTCGACCAGGCCGCGAATTGTTCATCGCGTGACATGGCCCCGAAGTCTGCGGTTTCGAACTGGCGGATATAAGCGTCCAGTTTCCTGCGGTCTTCCACATTCGCTTTCAGGGCGCCGTAGTCGACCAGATTTACCCCGTCCGGTCCCCGGGCGACATAGGTCGTCAGAATGTCAGCCCAGGGCTCGCTGGAAAGGCTGCGTTCAGCGGAGGCTGGAAAAGCGGTCATGCAGATCAGTCCCAGAAGGAGCCCGAGCCGGCGGGCGGAAAAAGGCATTGGACGTGTCATGGGCCGGCATATAGTCTGGTACAGGACGAGTGACACGTCACACACCAGTGCCGCGCTTTCACAGACGCGTGAAGTTTCGTTGCGGCAGGGGATGGCTGCCTTGGACTCAATGGCCGTGTTGCTCAAATGACTGGGATCGCGGCCTTGACCTTGGCCGGAGCAGCCTGTATCAGCCGCGGTTTCCGAATTCGGTCAACACTTGTTTGAGGCTCGACGCCCATGAAACGTACATTCCAGCCTTCGCGCCTGAAGCGCGCCCGCCGTCATGGTTTCCGCTCGCGCATGGCCACCAAGAATGGCCGCAAGGTGCTTTCGCGCCGCCGCGCCAAGGGCCGCAAGCGCCTGTCGGCCTAAAGGCCGCCTGCGCGCGCCTCTATATTCTGGAGGGCGCCCGCGATGACGACAGTCGAAGAGACACATGCTGAGGTCGAACGCCTTACCGTTCGGCCTCAGTTTCTTTTTGTGCGCGGCGGACTCAGCGAGCGGCGCAAGAGCCTCGTCATTCAGGCAAGACGCCGCAGGCCGGCAGAAGGCGCCCGCCCCACAGTCGGCAAGGGGTTCACGGCGACAAAAAAGGTCGGAAATGCCGTCATCCGGAACCGTGCGCGCCGGCGCCTCAAGGCTGCTGCCCGCGAGCTTCTGCCGCAGCTTGGGGTCCCCGGCGCCGATTATGTCTTTATCGCCCGGATGGATACCGCTGATATTGGCTGGCAGCGTTTGCTTGACGATATGGAAAGCGCGCTGATAAGCCTCCGCGCAGCCTTGAATTCGGGGTCGGGCCCGGCCTGACCCCTTTTGTTTATCTCGCACAACCGGCGGACTTGAGTACATGAATCAGGGAATGGACCCGCAGGACCAGCGCAATTTCATCATCGCCATGGTGCTGATGATTGCTTTTGTATTCGGCTATCAGACCTTTGTGGTCCAGCCCCAGCAGGAAGCGCGCGAAGAAGCCCAGCAACAGGCAGAGGCCGAGCGCGAAACCGGCGTCCCCCAGGCGGGCGATACAGGCGAGCAGACCATACCGTCTGCAGAGTCGGTTGAAGAAGCCCTCAGCGCCAATGCCCGCATCACGATGGATGCCGCCCGCGTCGATGGCTCGGTGCGGCTGCGCGGGGCCATCCTCGACGATCTGAAGCTCAAGGACCACTTCACCACGGTTGAGCGGGTCAATGAGCTGCGCCTTCTGCGCCCGACCAATTATCAGCACGGCTATTTCGCCAGCTGGTACTGGTTCGACGGCAATCAGCCGGTGGCCGGCCCTTCGGCCGAGTGGCAGGTGGAAGGCAATCCGACGCTGTCGACAGAAAATCCGGTGACGCTGACCTATGAAGGCAATGGCGTCTCCATCGAGCGCACGATCAGCGTCGATGACGAGTATATGGTGACCTATTCAGACCGGGTGACGAATACAGGCTCTGAGCAACGCACGCTTGCCCCGCTCGGCTCGATCCGCCGCCAGGGCCAGTGGAAGGAATTCCTGGACGCGACCGACCCCGGTTCCTCGAGGACTTCCGGCATGGCGCATATGGGCCTCATCGGTGTCTTCGATGACAACCTCACCTGGCGCAATTACAAGAATCTCGACAAGGGCAAGGGCCTCAAAGAGTCCGACGATATCGGCGTGCGCCGCGCATCGACCGGCGGCTGGCTTGGCTTCACCGACAAATACTGGATGACTTCGCTCATCCCCGAACAGCAATACGAGTTCGCCGGCCGCTATCAGCGCCTCTCGCGTGAGACGGGTCCGGTCATGCAGCTGACGGTGGCAAGCGCAGGCCGGGTGATCGAGCCCGGTGAAACGATCACATCGGAAAACCGCATCTTCTCCGGCGCTAAGGAATTTGCTGTCCTGCAAGGCTATGAGGAAGCGGGCGTGCCGCGCTTTGAAGACGCCATCGACTGGGGCAACATCCTCTACTATATCACCAAGCCGCTCTTCTCGCTCCTGCGCTGGCTGGAAGGCATGGTCGGCACGTTCGGCCTCGCCATTCTTGCGCTGACCGTTCTCGTCCGCCTGCCGCTCGTGCCGCTGTATAATCAGTCCTACAAGTCCATGGCGAAGATGAAGAAGCTGGCTGAGCCGATGAAAGAGATTCAGGAGCGCTTCAAGGAAGACCCTCAGCGCCGCCAGCAGGAAGTGATGAAGCTTTACCAGCGCGAAAAGGCGAACCCCATCGCGGGCTGTATCCCGATCCTGCTGACCATCCCGGTCTTCTTCGCGCTCTACAAGGTGCTCTACAATACGATTGAGATGCGCCATGCGCCCTTCCTGTATATTCAGGATCTCTCCGCGCCCGACCCGACGGCGATCGGCAATCTGTTCGGCCTGCTTCCATGGGCGGCGGCTGATGTGAAGGCGATCCCGATCATCGGCCTTATCATCGGTATCGGTTTCCTCCCCATCATGTACGGGGTTACAATGTCCGGCATTCAGGCGCTCTCGCCGCCCCCGACCGATCCCACCCAGAAGATGATCATGCGCTTCCTGCCGCTGATCTTCATGTTCGTGTTTGCAGGCTTTGCCGCAGGGCTGGTCATGTACTGGGTCTGGTCGAACATCCTCTCGCTGATCCAGCAATATTTCATCATGCGTCGAAACGGCGTGGAGACTGAGCTCGACAAGCTCATCGCGCGGCTGCTCGGCCGTCAAAAGGAAGAGGCGTGAGCGAGGCACCTGAATTCAGCGAGGAGACGATAGAGGCGGCCCGCGTCCTCTGCTCGGGCTCGTGCGAGTTCGTGCTTGGCGCAGCCGCGCTGACGCAACTGCCAGAGGCTGACCGGCCCGAGATTGCTTTTGCCGGGCGCTCCAATGTCGGCAAGTCTAGCCTTATCAACGGGCTGCTCTGGCGCAAGAACCTCGCCCGTGCCTCGTCAGAACCGGGCCGGACGCGTGAGCTCAATTATTTCGACCTTGGCGAAGGCCGTCTCTGGCTCGTTGACCTTCCCGGTTTTGGCTATGCCAAGGTCTCGCGCAGCCAGGCGCAGGAATGGCAGCGCCTCACCCTTCGCTATCTGCAGGGGCGGGTGAACCTTCGCCGTGTCTTCCTTCTGGTGGACTCCCGGCGTGGCCTGATGGACACCGATCACGAGGTCATGGACATGCTGGATTCGGCGGCCGTGACCTATCAGATCGTCCTCACCAAGGCCGACAAGGTGAAACGGACAGAGGCGGACGCGGTGCGCTCGAAGGTCGCTGACGCGCTGCGCAAACGCCCTGCGGCTCACCCGGTCATCCGCCAGACCTCAGCCGAAAAGGGCTGGGGCCTGCCGGAACTGCGCGCGGAAATCTACCAGCTTACGGAATGACGACGCCCCGGTCGCGGTCCCGCCGGTCCACACTTGGCCGTCCGCCCAGGAGTTCGTCAGGGCGCGCGCGTTCGGCCCTGTCGCGGGTCTGAAGCGCTTCGCGGCGTGAAACGCGCGCTTCGGTCCGTGCGTCGCGGCGCTGCTGGCGGGTCGTGGATGTATCATGGCGCTCGCCGCGGCGGCGCCGGCCATAGTCGCGCTCGCCCTCATTGCGGTTGCGGTAGCCATTATGGGAACCGCGCTGGAGCTCCGCCCCGGTGCGGACATCACCGCGATAGCGGTGATCCCGGTCTCCGTCCCGGTTCCTGTCACGATGGCGATCGCGCCTGTGGTCGCGGTCATCGCGGTCATGACGGTAATGGTCCCGGCGCTGGTCGCGGTAGCGCGGCGGAACGCCCCGATAGCCCTCATGGCCGCGATAGCCGCTCTGGTAGGGGCGCGCGTCGCGGTGGCGGTAGTTGCGGTTGTGCCGGTTCAGCCAGCCGGTGCGGGTCGGGTAGTAGACGTTCTTTGAATAGATGATCGAGCTGCCGGAATAGTAGTAGCCATCGCCATAATAGCCGGCCCCGTAATAGCCATCATCGAGATAGCCGGTGCGCGATGGGACGGGCTCATAATAGCGGTCGCCATAGGTGCCGCCGCCATAATAGCCGTCGCTGTACTGACCCTGATCATAATAACCATAGTCGTCATAGGTGGTGCAGGCGGTGGCCAGAAGGCCGGCGGCGGTGAGGCCGGCAAGGAGCCCGGCGCGGCGGATTGGGCGGGACATGACGTCTCCAGTGCGTTTCATCTACAAGGGTCAGGGACCGAGCCTAGCAGGCGCGGCTGACTGCAGGATGAATGCCCGGTCAGGAGGGTCGTTCCGCTGCCGCCTCTTCTGTCTTTGCGGCAGGGGTCTTCGCGCTGGCAGAGGCCGAGCCATTATAGGTCGCGGTATAGGCCGCGTTGGCGACGCCTTCGCTCGACATGTAGGGGACGAGTTCGTCGCGCGGGGAGGCGCAGGCGCAAAGCCCGATGGTGCCGAGCAGGAGGAGCGGGAAAGTGCAGGCGGAGGGGCGCGGTTTCATAGGACGCAGTCTCTGGCCTTCGCGCCCCGGTTTCAAGCCTTCGCACGCAGGATGAGCGCCCTCTAAAAAACCGGCTCCTCCGGCTCCGTTTTCTCTTGCAAGCCCGGCGCGCCTTCGCCATTTCAGGGCCTTCATGGCGGTCACGATCCTTCCAGCGAACCTCGATGCAGAGGATTTCAGGGGCCTTATCGGCGCCCACAAGGCGTTGATGCTGGAAACCTCGCCGCCCGAAAGCTCCCATGCGCTGCGGATCGATGAGATGAAGACGCCCGACCTTACCGTCTGGGAGATGCGGGGCGAGGGCGGCGGTCTGGTCGGCTGCGGCGCGCTGAAGCGGCTGTCTGACGGAAAGTCAGGCGAAATCAAGGCGATGCACACTATCGCCCAGTTGCGGGGCAACGGCCTTGGGCGCACCATGCTGCGCCATATCATGAGGGCCGCCGAAGAGCGCTACTATACACGCCTCTATCTTGAGACCGGCAGCCAGGGCGCCTTCCTGCCCGCGCGCCAGCTTTATGAGGCGCATGGCTTTACCTTTTGCGGGCCGTTTGAGGGTTACCGCGAGGACCCCAATTCGGTCTTCATGATGCGGGAATTGGGCTGACCCCCAGTACGGGCGGCCGCGCTGCCGGTTGGGCAGGGCGGTTCAGAGGGGAGCTGGGGTTTAAGGTGAGGGCGGCGAGCCTGCCTGTGGTTCGACTTCGCTCACCACGCGGCTTCCTGGTGTGAGATTTGAAGAAATCGGCGGAGCGCGGGCATCGGGGGCTGCGCGGTGCACGGACAGTGCATCGGCGGTGCACCCACGGTGTCTGGGCGGTGTTTCGCCACGCACAGCTTCGAAGGCGCACCAGAAAGCGAGCGTGTCCGGGGCTTGCCGTGTCCAGGGCGTATAGTCGAAATCTCTTGGCAGGGCGCCGCGGGCGCGCCGTTCGGTCTCGCTTTCCGGCCAGTGCGTGATGCGGATGACGCCGTTGCGCGCAAGCTCCCAGCCAAAGCCGCCGCGCCCTTCAGCGCGCGCAAGGGCGGCGGTCGCCTCAAGCCGGGCGAGGTAATGCCAGAGCACCGGCCAGTACCAGACAGGCACGAGCGCATGCGCTTTCAGAAGGGTTTGCCAGTCGAGCATCTCGCGGCGGAGTGTAGGGCGGGTTGGCGCGGAGGGGGATGGATTGAGAGTTTCCGCTGTCGCCGGCGCTCGTGCTTCGACTTCGCTCAGCATGAGCGCACGGGAGCGGTTGCACGGTGTCCGATCTTCTTTTTCCAGTCAAGGGTGAAAT